>JALHTN010000033.1 GCA_022865865.1 Anaerolineales bacterium | reverse complement strand
ATTATCGGTCACTTCGACGATATCCAGCAATCCCAATTGATCAATCAATTCATTGATTAAATCCGAATATAAGCGGGGTTCATACAGGATTAAGACTCGCGATATGACCATTGGTTGAGACCCTTTCAGAAATAATATACTAATAAAATGGTATACGAGAAAGGTTCAGGCGAGGTATATTTACTAATACAAATGAGGTAGATGGTGGGAAAAGATCTTGAATTCTACGCTGGTGGATCAATTAACCCGTTCTTCATCCCAAACGCTACTGCCTCCAGCCGAGAATGAACGCCCATCTTTGACATTAAGTTGCGGATATGGGTTCGTACCGTGAGCGGGGCGATATGCAATTCTTCTGCAATTTCATCACCTGTTTTGCCACTTGCCAATCGCTCCAAAACCTCTTCCTCCCTGACGGTTAAGCGTTCCCAGCCTTTATCGTCTTGATACGCGGCTGCTTTATCGCGCGACATACGCATTAATAAGCCCACCAATAAACTGGTCGGCATTACGATCTCACCCACTGCAGCTTTCCGAATAGTCACCAGTAAATCAGATAATTGGCTGTCTTTCGAGACAAATCCGCTAATTCCACTATCAACAACCCTCATTAATGTTGTTTCGTCCGTAAGACTGGTCAGCACAACGATATTAGTGTCTGGACTGATTTGTTTCACTTCAGGAATAAGATCCAATCCATTGCCATCCGGGAGACCAACATCCAGAAGCAGAACATTTGGAGAAGTTTCCTGGAGCAAACGACGGCCATCCTCGAGCGAGGCAGCTGAACCCAAAAAATCAATGTCCGGCTCATAGCGCAGCATAAGGCTCAATGAGTCGACCAGAATTCGGTGATCCTCAATCATGGTAACCGTGATCAATAGATACCCCCTGATGTCATGAATTTAATGGACTGAATTCTCCACAGGCAGTAGAACTGTAAAGGTTGAGCCAGAATCGGGTACGGAGTCAACTTTGATTTCACCTTGATGGTTCATAATAATATTGTTGGAAATGTAAAGCCCAAGGCCATTTCCAGGAATATCACTCGTTTTCTCGTTGTGGATGCGGCTGAAGCGCCGGAATAATATTGGCTTGTCTTTCTCTTCAATTCCAATACCGTGATCGGTTACAGATACCTCGACCCAATTCGGATTTTTAGCAGCCTTCAGTTGCACCTCAACCGGCTTATTATCCGGTGAAAATTTTACACCATTATCGATTAGTTTGCTGACCGCTTCCCGAAGACCAATCGCATCCGCAATGATAGTGATCTCTCCAGCAAGGTTAGTATAATTAATCGTGCGATCGGTTCTAATGGAGGCTTCATCAACAACATACTTCAGGAATTGACCCAACTTGATGGGTGCATACTCAAAATTATAATGTCCTGTGCTTATCCCAGAGGCTAAAACAGCATCCTCAACCAAGCGACAAACTTGATTGCCTTCCTTGCGGATAACATTGTAGCAGTTATCGATAAAGGCATCATCATGCCGTAATTTTGAATCTGTGAGTAGCTCCGAATAACCGAGTATTGATGCTAGCGGAGATCTGATTTCATGTGATATCTTAGCTAAGAATTCCAGATTATTTGTTTCGATATCGTCGACATGCTCAAGCATGGCGTAATATGCCTGAATGAATGGAGTTGACTGAATCTCAGTTTCAGAAGATGTGGGAACCCTATAAGAACCTGTCTCCACCATTTTCACGAGCGAATCTTCGACATGCTCAATATTTCTCAACGGATAGCTCATCATGCGCAAGATCAGCCAACCATTCAATATAAGTCCGATAAGGAATAGAAGACCGATCAAGGTGATCGCTTCAGTGAGGTTGACCAGCTGTCTTGCATATAATAGAAATCCGAGCAAAATGGAGAAGGATCCTGAGAAAAGAGCAATAGAAATTGAAATCACCATCCGGCGCCGGATGATGCCTGCAATTCCAGTATAAGTTCTAAATTTGATTGCGGGTCGCTTTATCAATCTACTCCATCCCAATTTTGAAGATGATCGCGGTTGATCAATGTTCTGAAAAATAAAATCTATGCGAGAATTTTTCCCATAGGTTAATTTTTCCATTATGATTGGCTCCAATAAACTCGTT
>JALHTN010000322.1 GCA_022865865.1 Anaerolineales bacterium | reverse complement strand
TTGATCCTCAGTGCCGGGTTAGCCAGGACAGGAGTCGCCGGATTAGTAGGGAACCGGGTATTAGGGCTGGCCGGCAATAGAGAAACCCGGCTGGTTTTGGTGATCATGCTGATGACCGGATTGCTATCTGGATTCATGAACTCGATCGGTGTCACATCTCTCTTCCTGCCGGTGGTGATCGACATCTCCAGGCGCACAAAAATCCCCCCTTCCAAGCTGCTCATGCCTCTGGCATTTGCCACTCTAATGGGAGGTATGATCACACTGATCGGTACCCCGGTGAACATCTTGATCAGCGAAGCCTTGCGCGCCGCCAATTTTGAACCCTTCGGCATGTTTGACTACACCCCGGTGGGATTATTCGTGCTGGTGGCTGGAATCGCATTCATCCTTCTGCTGGGTCGCCGCCTGCTGCCAAACCGAGATATCGGCCGCGAAACAGTAAGAGGTGACCAGGCAGATTTTAAGGAATTATATGAACTGCAGGACAGCATGGTTATGGTGCACCTGCCCGACGACTCGACTTTGGCAGGTAAGACCCTCGGCAGAAGCAGACTGGGTTCAATCCTGGGTTTGAACGTGGTTGCCATCATCCATGAAGGGCATACCCTGCTCGCACCTGATCCAGAGACAGTCCTTCAGCCAGGGGACAGGCTACTGGTTGAAGGGAACCTTGACCAATTATCTGAACTGCGCGGACGACAGCAATTCGTCATCGAAGACGAAAGATTCCCCATTGAGAGGCTGATCTCGGCCGAGATCGAATTGGTTGAGCTGGAAATCTCCCCGAAATCATCACTCGTCGCCCGGACTTTGCGCCAGGCTGACCTGCGAAAGCACTATGGTGCCATAGTGCTTGCCATCCGGAGGGACGAAACTATCTGGCGTACCAACCTGGAAAAAATCCTTTTGCAAGCCGGAGATAAGCTGCTTGTCCAGGGCGATCGTGACCAGATTAATGCCGTTGGTGAGGAAGAAATGCTGATTGCGACAGCACCTCAACCAGACGGGATCTATCACCTGGAAGAACGCTTGATGGTGGTGCGACTCCCCGAGGATTCATCGCTGGTGGGGAAATCTTTGACAGAGAGCAGGCTGGGAGATGCCTTCGGATTGGGGGTGATGGGTATTATTCGCCATGGAAAAACCCAGTTAATGCCCGACCCAAACGAGCGTCTGGAAGCCGGAGATACTTTACTGGTGAAAGGCAAACGGGATGATTTGTTCACTGTCGATGGCTTGCAGAGCCTCAGAATAGAATCCGATGCTTCTCCTGAACTGAGCGAACTCGAATCCGCCGAAGTCGGTTTGATGGAGGCCGTGCTCTCTCCTCACACCACACTGGTTGGCAAGACCTTGCGCGAAATTCATTTCCGGGTCAAATATGGTCTCAGCGTTTTAGCTATCTGGCGGGAAGGGCGCGCCTACTACTCAAACCTGGGTGAAATGGCGCTGCGCTTTGGCGACGCCTTCTTGTTACACGGATCAAGAGAGAGAATTCGAATGTTGGGCAGCGATTCGGATTTCCTGGTGCTGACCGAAGAGGCCCAAGAAGCACCACGCAGCAATAAAGCCTGGCTGGCAGTACTGATCATGGTGGTCGTGCTTCTGCCGGTCATACTCGGTCTGGTTCCGATCGCCATCATGGTTGTGGTGGGTGTGGCATTAATGGTTTTGAGCGGCTGTCTCACGATGGATGAGGCTTATCGCTCGATAGAATGGAAAGCGGTTTTCCTGATCGCGGGCATGATCCCGCTCGGAATCGCCATGCAGAAAACTGGCGCGGCCAGCTTCGTAGCAACCTGGATGGTGGGCTGGCTAGGTGTCTACGGGCCAACAGTTGTGATGGGCGGTCTGTACATCCTGACCTCTCTCGCATCCCAAGTGATGCCCAATGCGGCCGTGGCAGTGGTATTAGCCCCGATCGCGCTGAATACCGCCAGCGATTTGGGAATCTCTCCCTATCCCCTGGCAATGACCGTCGCAGTGGCGGCTTCAGCAGCCTTCTTGAGTCCCGTAGGTCACCCGGCTAACCTGCTGGTCATGGGTCCGGGTGGTTATCGTTTCAGTGATTACATCAAAGTCGGTCTGCCATTGACCCTGGTCGTGCTGGTGGTAGTAATACTGGTCATGCCAATCTTCTGGCCTTTCTAATTTTACGGGAATCATTTCAATTCGCAAATCTCAATCCAGGATTGATCGAGCCGATCAAGCACCTCGCTGGATACCCAACTCGAGGATGTCCCAGGCAACGAGTTCATTTCTTGCACCCGTTATTCAATAATCATGCGCGCATCCAGCGCCTTACAGCCTGCATCTTCATAGAAGACCCTCAGGGGGTTAATATCCAATTCCTTGATTTCTGGAAAATCAACTAACAATTGGGATAGACGCAGCAGCGTCTCGACCACCGAATTAATATCAACGGGTTTATGCCCGCGTGCGCCAGCCAGGATTTGGTAGCCACGCAGGTTCTGGATCATTTCCAGCGCAGTTCGGCGCGAGAGCGGGGCCACGCGCACCTGTGACTCTTCGAAAATCTCGACAAATATCCCACCCAGACCTACCAGCACAACCGGTCCAAATTGC
>JALHTN010000321.1 GCA_022865865.1 Anaerolineales bacterium | reverse complement strand
TTGACGGGGGAAAGACCACCCAATCCCACCGGGAACAACTTCCTGGATCTGTTCCTAGGAGCAGAGATCGTTTGGGCTGGGGGATCAGATCGGGAACAGGTATTAGATCAGACTTTCGATACCGTCCTTAAAACTGGAGGTAAACCCTATCTGATTCCTTATGGTGGTTCGAATGCTATTGGGGCATTGGGATATGTTTTCGCCATGCAGGAGCTGCTCGATCAGGATCCCAGTCTGGATTGGATCGTATTTCCTTCATCTTCGGGCGGCACTCACGCTGGATTAGCCCTTGGAGGCCGCATGTATGGATACCATGGCGGAATATTGGGAATCAGCATCGATAATCCGGCGGCCGAATTATCCCAAAAAGTAGCCGTGTTAGCGGAAGAAACCGCGAATTGTCTTGGTGAAGACCACAGATTTTCTGCTCAGGATATCCTGGTGAATGACGATTATCTGGGAGCCGGATACGGAGTGATGGGAGAACCAGAGGTTGAAGCGTTAAGCATGTTCGCTCGCAGTGAAGGCATGCTGTTGGATCCGGTTTATACCGGTCGCGCAGCTGCGGGCTTAATCGATTTGATCCGCAGTGGATTTTTCACCGCGGATCAGAAAATTCTATTCTGGCATACTGGAGGAACCCCAGCATTATTTGCTGACCAATACCTGAGTAGATTATTGAAACCTTAACTTGCTCAGGAATTGACCGGTTCTGCCACCACAAATCTCAACCCCCAGGTCTCTAAGCCATCTCTCTCAAGACAGGTTTGAAAGGTCAGGTGATGTTCTCCCTGATAGTACTGACCAAATACCTGGTAGGTGGTTAATCTTTCCCCAGTTTCTAGATTAATGTAATGACTCCAATTACTCCCGGGAGTCACTTTTTGGTATTCAATTACTTCCGTAATCCGGTAGTTTTGCAGAGAACCATCGCCATTCACTACTAGTACCTTCAGACCTTCAACCAGGCGGTAAAAATCCTTACCAGATAAGTAGTTATGCGCAAGAAGGCCGATGACACCGTAGCGAGCTGCCAATTGAAATTGAGTTGCTGTCCCAGGTTGGACGGATACAAAGCCTGTGTCCCCGCTGGGCTGCTGAACAATCGGTAATGCCATGAACCCGGGGACATAGACACCTCGCACAGCCCCAGATTGCCCGTCCGCAAGATTGTTGACAAAATTGTTTAATGAAGGCAGCTGTTCTCTTGAGGTCCAGGAATCGATTGTTGGAGGGGGGAGATGGATGACACTGACCAGGCTTGAGATGTCTCTGCCTGTCACTGGTAAGCTTCCCTGAGTTGAGTAAGGCAGGGAGAAGGATACGAGCAACAATACAAGGATCAAATACCGGCTGAAAGCAAGAAAATTATTAGATCGACACGAATTCATATTCACCAATTCCAATAGTCTCTGGTTAGAAACCAGTAATAATATTGCTCTGTTTATACATCACAACAGGTCAAAATTAGCTATTGGAACTGTAAGTTTATGTGAATTTTACGGGGTTTACGCAGAATTGTTTGAATTTAATCCGGTGACTTCAAAGACTTGGATTAATTCTTTCTTCCCCTTGGCATTGATTGGATCGATTGAACGAGCTTGTAAAGAATTCGCGATGTGCTGGTAAGTCCTGGCACTGATCAGTATCTGTCCTGGGGCGGCGTTCTCCTGTAATCGTTTGGCGATGTTAACGCTGTCACCTATGGCAGTATACTCCAGCCGTTCTTGAGAACCAACCAGCCCTAAAACTGCTTCTCCGGAGTGCACTCCAATTCCGATGCCAAGCCTCAATTCAGGTGGTAATTCACCCTGAATCGAGTTGATTGCAGAGCGCAAATGAAGCGCGGCCCGCACAGCCCGTAATGTGTGATCGGATTGAGGGATCGGGGCATTGAAAAATGCCATGATGGCGTCCCCCATGAACTTATCGATGGTTCCTTGTTCGGAGAGAATCGCTTCTGTCGCAGCACCCAGGTAGCGATTTAATACCGAGACTAACGTTTCGGGATCACATCTTTCGCTGAGGCTTGTATAGCCGCGTATATCAGCAAACAGGGTTGTGATCGTTGTCCTGGTACCGCCCAGATTTAATTCATCCGGGTTTAACTGATCAATCACCGCGGGTGCTACCATGCGTTCAAAAAGTCGCCGCTGCGCTTCCAAGCGACGTGTCTCTGTCACATCTTCCATGACTATAGCTGTGCCTAAAATCTTTTCTTGAGCGTCTTTTAGGGGTGCCAGGTTGAACCGAAGGTGCAGGGGATTTCCCTGTGTGGTCTTAATATTAAACTGCATACCCCTGATCTGTTGGTTGGATTGGCACACTCTGGTCAGGTAACCTTGAAGATTGATGGTCTTAAAAAGGGGGACAAGGCTCACGCTTTTACCGAGTAAATCTATTTGTGATTCCCCTAAGATATCTTCAGCAACGCTGTTGGAGAGAGTTATTTGATGCTCAAGATTGGTTGTAAGCACACCGCTGGCGATGGATGCGAAGACGTCATCCATTAAGTTTTTCAGCTCAGTAACTTCCGCAAGTGAAGATCGGACTGATTCGAACAAACGAGCGTTCTCGATCGCAACTGCGGCTTGATTAGCAAATGCGGATAATAAGTTCTTCTCAGTTTCTGTGAAAAGACCCTCCCTCAATCGATTGTCCGCATAAATCACACCAATCAGCGTGTCTTTTAATATGAGGGGGACGCACAGGATAGAGCGCAGGTTCAGAGAGATGATGCTTTCTTGAGCATCAAATCGAGGGTCTTGCTGGGCATTCGTGGTGAGGATGGGCTGCCCCTCGACTAATACCTGATTGACGACCGTCCTGCTGAGCGTAGTGTCTGATTCATCCAGGGATTCGCGTTCCCAATTGCGTGCGATATGAATGCTGAGCTTCTCCTGACTGTCTTTCAGCATTAAAAAACCCCGCTCAGCGCCCGTAAGCCGGACGATAGTATCCATCACAACTCTCAGGACATCATCTACCTGCAGAGATGAATTGACCAGCTGGCTGATGTTTGCCAAGGCGAGATAATTATCATGCTCTTCTTTTTGCTTGGCAACTTGCTGGCTCACATGGATCAGGGAATTTGATAATTGAGCCAAATCCTCAAGGATGGGTTCTATATCGGCGGGAATATCATTCGCCAGGGAAACCTGAATTTGTTCCGCCAGCTGGCCGAGCAGGATTATTCGCCTGTCAAGAGGGGTTTGGGCTGAATCAGCTGGATCGCTTTCCATTAATTACTCTATTGGCTTTGCAACTAAGGTTGGTCTGTTGATTTTCGCCTGCGTTTCGGGTCCTGAAAACGAGACAAGATACGCTGCAGTTTTGCGAAGTAAGATATTTTGCGGATCTCTTTACCAGCCTGTTGAGCAACCTCTGTTTCTTCAGGTTGTTCACCATAGATAGCATTTTGATACGGGATAATGACAGCCTGGACAGGGCCCTCAGATACAGGTAGCAGCTGCACCAGATCAGTTGCGCGCTCTGAAGGGGTGTCAGATATTACCGGCGGTCTCCCGAGGCGAGACAAAGCCCGGTTGAGCTCATTATAAGCACGAGCAAGGGGGGACATCCTAGCATAACGAGCCCAATGTAATAAAATCTTTGGAGACTGGATTCCAGCTCTTTCTAACCCTGATTCTAATTGCACCGGTATGGGAGGAGAGCCTCGTCTGATGCGCACCATGCGGACAAGCAGGATTAGAGCAATAACTGTGATCACCCCTAAGGAAATATAGATGGGCGTGGGATTAATTTCCATACCAGCGATGTTCAATACCTGACCACCTGGATCTGATGCGGATAATTCTTCCAGTTGTCGCTGGGCTCGATCTTGTAATTCATCAAGTTGGGTTTGAGGCGGAGGCTGATCGGAGGAGTCCGAGAGCAATCCGATTGGACGGATAATCGGCTGCTGCGAAACGGTCGGTTCAAATTCTACCCAACCTGTGTTTGGGAAATAAACCTCCGGCCAGGCATGTGCATCTTTGTGGCGAACGTTAAATATATCGCCTTCACTTTGGATCTCCTGCGGAATATTCTCGCCACCAGGCCGCAAAGTTGGTATATCTCCTGAACCGCCGAGAGAAGTACGCTCACCTTCTGCATAACCTACCGCGAGCCGGGCGGGAATCCCTAATGAGCGCAGCATTATAATTTCCGCACTGGCGTAGTAATTACAGAAAGCTTCTTTATGATCGAAAAGCACCCAGTCAATAGGCTCCTGGCCGTCCGGAGGTCCAGGAATAGTATCATTGTAATTCAAGCTGGTACGCAAAAAATTTGTGATGGCCTGGGTGATATCGTATGGATTATCGAAATCGGAGGCGATCCCTTTCGCAAGTTCAATCGTGCGCGGGGTGATGGTATCTGGCAGCTGCAGATAGCGTGCGGTTACCCATGATGGGTATTCAGTGCCTGCCTCGCGCAGTTCTTTCTGGGTGGCAGCGGTCAGAGAGGCTTCTGCACGATATGTGTCTCCAGACATCAGGACCGGATCGGCTTTTAGATGGCTGAGATCAACAGAACCATCGGAATTTACAGCATAATAGGCATTTGCCGGGCGACTGACCCAAACGGGTTGAGAAGGTGTTTGAAGGTTCTGGATAGGAAAAATTGTTGTAATGGAGAATGTGCTTACCGCTCGGTTTTCATATTCAGGTAAGTTAAGATTGAATTCGTCTGGTGAGACAAAGTCAACTACTGGCAGTGTACTGGACCATCCCTGATCATATGTGTCGTAAACCCGCGAACGCCAATAGTAGCGGACATTGGAGGCTGATCGGGGTGGTGCTTCGATCATCATGATGGTCGTATCGCTGAGCGGATTGCCTCTTCCAAGAGGAAGATTTTCACCGTAGAAATCTGTAACTACTCCAACCGAAGCCTGCAGAGAATAGAATACATTGCTCAGGGAATTGCGCACATCCATCCACGGTCGCGTTGCATTTAGCCAGACCTGTTCCGCTTGTGGAAGCGCTGATGCTATGGCTGGCACGGTCCAGGCAAACAAGACCAGGATCACAGTTGTAATCAATCCCAAGCGCAGAGAATCGAGGCTTACGTAAGGTGGCAAATAAGTTCCGCTGTTCTTCCAGCGATATTGAAGTTTTACAAATTGCATTCGAGCGACTAGAAATAAAGCCAGGAAAATAAAACCTGCTAAGAACCAGGTGCGCACCGGTAAGAAATGATCAAATGTGTGAATGACGATCATGGCCATACCAGCCGGGATGATGGCTCGCCAGGGGTTTCCATAGCGGGTGAGACTGTAGCCGGCATAAATGCTTAATGTCCAAAACAGGATGCCCATCAGCAAGTTAAAAAACAAATTATCGGTAACCGGTCTTTGTTGGAAGATTTGATCGAGAATGATCAGCAGGCGGTTGCCCATGCTGATCATTCTTTCTGGCCAGAGCACCCCAATTCCCAGGGTCAGACCCATCCGCCAGAGAATAACAAAAGCACCATAAACAAAACCGAAAATCCTGACGATACCTGGTGAAAAGGTGCTTTTCCCAAGCGCCAGTCCGGCCAAGACGCCCACAAGTGAAATGGTTTGGACTACATTTAACTCGTTTGTCCAGTGAGTTGCATTTAGCCGGGTGGCAGCTACGTAGATCGCCGCAGTGAGGAGTAGAACCGCGGGCCAATCCCACCAGCGCGTAGATTGTGATTTATCGACCGGATATTCCATAGCAGACACCAATAATATTCATACTCAAACGGGATACATCAAGATTACTCTGAATTCTGGAATAAGGTTCAGGTGCCAAATATTTAAATATTATATCAGCCGCAAGTATGTGATCTACCAGGTCAAAAACCTCTCTAAGCTGATCCTAATCGTTCCAGTCAAGTCTCCACGGAGGAAAAAAGAGGTAAAACCTTTGCGGTTTTTACCTCTCAAAAGTCAGATTATTCTTCCTTAATCTGTGTGATCTTGAATCCCGTGAACGAAAGCCTTAATCAAGATGAACGGCGATTAAGATTACTCGCTGACGTTTGCCACCTTTTTGCCAGTGACAACTTCCATCCGTTCTCCAACATAACTCTCCAGGCCAGCTGAGGCTTTAGAGAACGCTTCGGCAGTTGTGATGGTCGCCGGATGGTGGTTGAATTGGTCGATTTCCATGCCGTTTTCATCCCAGGACTGGATCACATAAGGGATTTTGCTCATCTTGTCGATCACTTCATAGGGGACATCATCGTACAGGATTTCCTCCTCGAACGTCAGGTCCTCACATTTATTGAAGAGCGGTCCGAGTACATATGGCGGCAAAGTGTAAATAATATCACCGGCGATTTTTTCAACATCCCAGAAGTGGTTTTTTCCACCGACGATGGGTCCATAGCGCATGGAACAAGCCAGCATCTTACTGGGAAGGGCATTATCTTTTAATAAGTGAAAAGCTCTCCGGAAAACGTAAATTCCCAACCAGTGCTTATCTGACCAGGTGAGTTGAATCCCCCTTCGTTGTGCCTGCTGATCAAGGGCGGGATGTTCGGTAAGACGTCCGATCATCATCGTGATTGCTGCTCGCCAGAGGCCCATGTCAACATTCTTTTCATTGGCGATTTCGACTCCCTCGGCAGCAGCTTTGGCAACTGCCCAAATTTGCGGCAGGGTGAAGCAGGTGGTGACGTTGGTAGGAATTGCCATTGAGGTTAGTGTGCGGACAACTTCCACACCCTCAGTGCTGGCTGGAACCTTGATCATCAGGTTCGGCGCAATTGCCCGGATCTCTTGGGCAGTTTCAACCATCTTGTCCACATCAGTTAGCAGACGGGGATCCAGCTGTCCGGAAATGTAACCGAAACGCCCTCCCGAGGCTTCCCAGATAGGCATCATCATCTCTGCCCCACGCCGGATAACTTCCTTATATGTGAGCCAGTAGTAGTCCTGCAGTCCGAGGCCTGAATTAGAGGCGATCAAATCATCTATCCACTCATTCCATCCTTGTGGGTTATTCTGGACTGCGGCCAACGAAAGAGGTGGGTTGGTGGTACAGCCGCGCACCAGGCTTTGGGCTGGATCGTCCAGGACAAAAATCCGGTTGAGCTGTTCTTCCAGGTCAGCCTTCTTCTCTGGTGGTGCTTTTGCGACCATATCTTTGACCCAGGATTCGAAAACCAAAGGTGACGAATCCCACCAGATCTCCATGTCTGGATTGACTTGAGCTAAGCGTTCGAGTACACTTTCATTCATTGATTTACCTCCGTTTAATTCAATATTATAAAACTATACTGGAATTTTCGGGAAACATTTATTCGGGAATTGATGAATAGCTTTTTTATTTATGGTAAAATGTGCCCCATTGCCAATAAAGCTGACTCGTGCAGCGGTAAAATCTATTTTGAGGTGAAAAAATCCTGGGAGAGCTGATTTTGACTTCCTCCCGACAGATTTGGAGCGCCTATGCTTAACGATTGGATTTTTATTGGAATTTTCCTTCTCTTAGCCCCGTTATTTCCGGCTGCCGCTTTAATCATCCCGAGATTGATTGCCCCCCGGAAACCAAATTCACTTAAATCTGAAACATATGAATGTGGGATTGAAACCTATGGGGAAACCTGGGTTCAATTCAAAGCCCAATATTATATCTTTGCACTTGTTTTCCTAATCTTTGATATTGAAATTGTGTTTCTCTATCCCTGGGCGGTAGCATTCGACCAGCTGCCGATGTATGCTGTTTTAGAAGGGGTGCTTTTCATCCTGATCCTCGTTGCGGGATTGTTGTACACATGGCGTAAGGGTGTTTTGGAATGGGTATAGGGGGACTAAGGTTATATTTTCAAAAGGCTGATGGAAAATATCCCTCAGCCTTTTTGTACATATTCGTTTCGGTGGTTAATTATTAACATGGAGAGTTGGAATGAGCGATCCAGTAAATTCCATTGCTGAATGGCTGAGGACAATAATGTCTGGCTGGGGATTATCGGAAGGTTTGATCACAGTAATCCTAGCTGTTTTGGGGGTGGTGATCCTGGCAACCTTTGTATTGATCGTCGATATCATGCTGGTTTGGCTCGAACGGAAGATAGTGGCTCGATTTCAAGATCGCTTTGGACCCAATCGCGTCGGACCATACGGCATCATTCAACCCATCGCGGATGTGATCAAATTGCTGATTAAAGAAGATATTATGCCTGTGGGAGCAGATAAATTTATCTTCAACCTGGCACCAATAATTGCTTTAGCCACAGTACTGCTGCTATGGGCTGTAGTTCCCTTTGCCCCGACGATTATCGGTGCAGATATTAACGTGGCTGTTCTTTACGTAGTGGCGATTGGCTCAATTGGCACGTTGGGGATTATCATGGCGGGTTGGGCTTCGAATAATAAATACGCCTTACTCGGCGCTTTTCGCACGGTTGCGCAGATGATCGCATATGAAGTTCCCATGCTCATCGCTCTTCTGGTTCCAGTTCTGCTTGCTCGTTCGATGGGGATGCAAACCATTGTGGCTGCACAAAGCCCATGGTTCATATTTATTGTGCCCCTTGCGGCAGTGATTCTATTCATCTCATCGATTGCCGAGCTGGGACGCACACCTTTTGATATCAGTGAGGCCGAGTCAGAGATCGTTGCTGGATTCCATATCGAGTATACGGGAATGAAATTTGGATTATTTTATGCAGGAGAGTTGCTGCATGCACTGACGGTATCCGCTTTGATCGCGACCTTATTTTTAGGTGGTTGGCGGGGACCCTTTGTCGATCAAGTTCCGATCCTCGGTCCGCTATATTTATTTGCCAAAGCTTTCATCGTCTATTATTTGATCATGTGGATTCGATATTCGTTCCCACGGGTTCGGATTGATCAAATGCTAGGATTTAACTGGAAGTTTCTTACTCCTTTGGCTTTAATATTGCTGATCGTGGTTGCGATCCTGGATAAGCTGTTGGTTGGAGTTCCCACGGTCTGGTATATCCTGGTGATGTTGGGTGCCAACCTGCTGATCGTTTTGGGAACAGTGCTGATCCTGAAAAGATATGCGCACACGGAGCGCAAGCGGATTGGTGAAGAGCGACCAACAGCTGTACCTCCAGAGACTGAAATGAATGAACTAGTAGTACAGGAGTAAGGCGATGACTGTTTTGCAGGTGATTTTTCTTATAACAGCAGTCGTATCTCTGGGTGGGGCGGTGATGGTTGTCACGGTTCGCAACTTGATCCACGCCGCCCTTTGGTTGATTCTCACGTTATTCGGCGTTGCTGTAATGTACGGACTGCTGAGCGCTACGTTTTTCACTGTGATTCAGGTAGTGATCTATATCGGTGCGATTGCTATTCTGATGATATTCGCTATCATGCTTACCCGGAGAGTAAAACAGGAATCGGGCAGCAGCGTAAATAAAAGCTGGTGGTTAGCAGGCTTGATGTCACTAGTGCTCTTCACCTCCCTGGTATGGATGCTCAGCACCTGGGAAGGCTTCCAAACTACCTTACCGGAACTACCCCAAGGTTTTGATTCCATCAAGGTGCTTGGAGCCGCCCTGGTATCACCTGAAGGATATGTTATTCCCTTCGAAATCGCCTCGGTTCTGCTTCTGGCAGCTTTAATCGGCGCAGTCGCAGTAGCTTGGGAGGGAAAATCATGATTTCATTATCTTATTTTTTGGTATTTGCGGCTGCTCTATTCTGCATCGGTTTGTATGGTGTACTGGCTCGCAAGAACGCAATTGCTATTCTCATGGGTATCGAGCTGATGCTTAACGCGGTTGTGATCAATTTGATCGCTTTCTGGCGCTTTCGCAGTCCAGAAATGATCACCGGTCAGGCTTTTGGGGTTATTGTGTTTGCGGTTGCAGCTGCGGAAGTCGCAGTTGGATTGGCGTTATTCATCGCCATTTATCGCCGTCGCAACACGATCGCTGCCGACGAGATCGATCTTTTGAAATGGTAATTGGAGGCCAATAATGGAACCATCGACACTTGTCTGGCTGCTGCCTGTTCCGCCTTTGCTGGCGTTTTTCTTGATCATTCTCTTAACCAACCGTAGTAAATCTCTAAGCCACTTCTTGGGTATCACTGCAGCACTGCTCTCATTTGTCGGCAGCATGGTGATCGCAACGCTGGCGATCCGTTCTGGCCACCTCGGCGAGGAACCATTCACTTCCGTGATTAATTGGTTTCCCACCGGGGACTCCTGGTTCCAGATCGGAGTGTGGGTTGATCCCCTCACGGTAGCAACACTTTTCTTTGTAGCCATCACCGTCTTGATGATCTTTATCTATAGCGTCGGATATCAAAATTATGGTCAGCCAAAAGGGGATCATGATCAGCCCGGGCTACCACCACATGGCGCGACCATTGAAGATGAACACGGGCATAAACATCGAGTGCCATCGATTGAACCGCTGTATTCAAGATTTTTCGCTTTTATCTCCTTATTCGCCTTTGGAATGTACGTACTGGTGGTCTCGAACAACCTACTGACGTTGTTCGTCGGTTGGGAGATCATGGGTTTGTGTTCATACCTGTTGATCGGTTTCTGGTATGCAAAGCCGTCAGCCAGAGCAGCAGCGATCAAAGCCTTTCTCACCACACGTATTGGTGATGTGATCATGCTGCTCGGTTTGGCGTACTTATATACCCTGGCTGGCAGCTTGA
Source organism: Anaerolineales bacterium (assembly GCA_022865865.1). Next base: position 7,143 of record JALHTN010000321.1, on the reverse strand, counting down.
GCTATGATGTCATTTTCTCGGAGGAGACGCTTCATCTGCTCACTTCAACCAGTGCACCAATTTTGGGTGTTTCAGCAGCGGTTGTGATTGGTATGTTCCTGTTTTTTGGCACGGTTGGGAAATCAGCGCAATTTCCGCTGCATGTATGGTTGCCGGATGCGATGGAAGGCCCGACCCCGGTTTCAGCCATGATACATGCAGCCGCCATGGTCTCCGCGGGTGTGTACCTGGTGATCCGTGTATTTCCGATCATTTCCGCTGGAATGCAGCATGGGGAACCGACCCTCACCATGACCGTAATGGCATTCATAGGCGCCTTCACGGGTCTTTTTGCTGCCACGATCGCCGTTGCCCAGAACGATATTAAACGTGTACTGGCTTATTCCACCATTTCACAGCTGGGCTACATGATCGCAGCAATTGGCATCGGGGCATATGTGGCGGCCGCGTTCCATCTCTTTACCCACGCATTCTTCAAGGCTTTATTGTTCATGGGCTCCGGTTCAGTAATTCATGGTGTCGAGCACGGCGTCCTCCATACCGGTGAAGAGATCGACCCCCAAGATATGTTCAACATGGGAGGTCTGCGGAAGAAAATGCCCTTCACATTCTGGACCTTCCTCATCGGAGGTCTGGCGTTGTCTGGTTTCCCATTCCTCACGGCTGGCTTCTGGTCTAAAGATGAAATCCTGGCAGACGCATTTGCCCATTCTAACTGGCCAGTCTTGATAGTTTTGGCGTTTGCTGCACTATTAACTGCTTTCTATACCATGCGCCAGATCACGCTCACCTTCCTCGGCAAATCACGTACTGAATCGGCGGAGCACGCAGTCGAATCGAAATGGACCATGACCTTACCTCTGGTCATCCTGGCAGTGTTTGCGATCGCGGCTGGTTGGCCAGGCATTCCCGCAGATTTCCCACTCATCGGTGGTTTCATTCCAAATTTCGTGCATGAATTTGTCGGGGAAACACTGGCAGAACACCCTGAAGCGATTACTTTCAACTGGATACCGCTATTAATTTCCTTCGCAGTTTCTTTAGGTGGTCTGGCACTCGGATGGTGGGTTTATCGCGATATCCCGGCAGGAGCACCTGACCCATTGATGAAACCCTTAGGCCCCATCTACAAAGTGCTGAAGAACAAGTATTACATGGATGAGCTTTACGACTATATCTTTGTGCGGCCTTCATATTGGTTATCCAGGAACTTTACATACCTGTGGCTTGACCGCAAGATCATTGATGGTTTTCTACATTTTGTTTCCCGAATCACATTCAGCTTGGGAGGCATTTTCCGCAACTATATCGATAAACCGGTGATTAATGGATTCGGCGATTTTGTCGGCGAAAGTGTGAAGCGCCTTGGTCGTTCAGCACGCTATATCCAGACTGGTCGAGTGCAGCAGTACATGGTCATGGCATTGATCATCGCCTTCGGTACGCTGTTCTATTACCTGTTTTTCTTATCGCAGCCATGAAAATTACTAAGATGAACGAACTTATTGAGGTTACTTTGACTCAGGGATTCAGGAGCGCGGTATGGAATTTATTTTAAATCACTTGCTCACCCTAATATTGTTCAGCCCAGTTGCTGTGGCAATCGTCGTGGTACTGATACCAAGTGAAGAGGTTAAACTGCAGCGCTGGGTGGCATTCCTGGGAAGCCTCATCCCGCTGGCATTGTCCATAGTTCTTTGGACCAGCTTTAATCCAGAACAACCCGGGTTCCAGTTTCAAGAGCAGTATATTTGGTATGAACCGATAAACTCCTCCTTTCACGTTGGTATTGACGGGATATCGTTAACAATGGTGATGCTGACCACAATCCTGACCCCACTGGCTATTCTGGCCTCATACAACATCAAAGACCGAGTCAAGGCATACATGTTCTTTTTCTTGATGCTTGAAATGGGAATGCTGGGCGTATTTCTCAGTCTTGATCTGCTGATTTTCTTCGTATTTTGGGAGATCGGATTGGTTCCGATGTACTTCCTGATCAACCAATGGGGCAGTGAGACCGGAGAACGGGAAATCTGGGGTCGCAAGATCAAATCCCGTACTTATGCCTCGTTCAAATTCATGATTTACACCATGGCGGGTTCTTTGGGACTGCTGCTGGCAATTCAGCTGATCGGTGTTGTCGCCGGAACTTTTGATATGTTATCCCTATTCAAGCAAATGGGAAGCCTGCAGGGAACTTTAATGGGCTTTCCAGTTGCCACGGTGAAAACGGTCGCCTTTTGGGCTTTTGTGATCGCATTTGCCGTAAAAGTCCCCATCTGGCCTTTCCACACCTGGTTACCGGATGCACACACCGAAGCACCTACCGCTGGTTCGATGATATTGGCGGGTGTACTGCTGAAGCTGGGTGCATACGGTTTCCTGCGCTTGGTGCTGCCACTCTACCCGGAAGAATCTCGCTATTACGCCGGTGCTCTAGCCTTCCTGGCAACGATGGCGATCATCTTTGGGGCGTTAGCTTCCTATGGTCAGAAAGACTTCAAACGCCTGGTCGCTTATTCTTCTGTTAACCACATGGGGTTTGTGATTTTGGGTGTTGCTGCCGCAGCCTTTGCCATCAATACGGAGAACGCAACACTGGCGCTAAATGGGGCTGTCTTGCAGATGTTTAACCACGGTCTGTCCGCGGCAGGTATGTTTTTCCTGGTTGGTGTTATTTATGAGCGCACTCACACCAGAGATTTGGATGAATATGGAGGTCTGTTCCCCTTGATCCCGGTTTATGGTGGTATTTTGATCTTCGTTTCAATGGCATCTTTGGGATTACCGGGCCTGGGTGGGTTTATCTCTGAATTCCTTGTAGTGCGAGGCGCATGGCCAGTTTTCACATTCTTCACTATCCTGAGTATGATCGGTCTCTTCTTTACTGGAGCGTATATTCTAAAAGGGATCAAACAAGTTTTACATGGACCATTAAATGAGCGGTGGAAAGGACATTTGAGTGAAATTAATGTCCGCGAGGCGTTCATCATCACGCCGCTGATGGTGCTGATGCTCTTGGTTGGCGTATGGCCTTCAGTGCTGCTTAATGTGATCAACCGAGCTGTGATGATGTTCTATTCGCTCTATTCTTGATTGAGGTGAATGATGCCGTTCCCAATTCTTAGTGTAATCATCTTTACCCCTATCATCACCGGATTATTGCTCCTGATAATTCCTGGTGAACGAAAAACAGAAATTCGCGTTACTGCCTTGGCTGCCTCCTTTATCGCTCTGGCTCTTTCAACCTGGGTTTATTTCTCCTACAATATTTCGGTTGGTGGATACCAGTTTGTAGAAAAACATGATTGGTACCAACCACTGGGTATTTCTTACCATATGGGTGTGGACGGTATGAGCACTCCTCTGATGGTGCTGACCGGCATCGTCATGTTTACAGGCGTGCTGATTTCCTGGAAAATTGATGACCGCCCGCGCGAGTTTTTTGCTTTCTTGTTTATCCTGGCCTCCGGTGTATTCGGCGTCTTCGCTTCTCTTGACCTCTTTGGTCTGATCTTCTTTTACGAAATCGCGGTCTTTCCGATGTACCTGCTGATTGCCATTTGGGGTTGGAAAGTGACCCGCGAGTATGCAGCAATGAAGCTGACCTTGTACCTGTTTATCGGCTCGGTGATCGCGCTGGTCGGGATACTGGCGATGTACTTCTCGTCCGGATTGGGCACATTTAATATGCTGGCGCTCGAGACTGCCGATTTCTCACCAGCGTTTCAAAAATTCTGGTTCCCCTTCGTATTCTTTGGTTTCGCTGTCCTGGGAGGTATCTTCCCCTTCCACAATTGGAGCCCGGATGGACACGTTGCCGCACCGACCGCAGTATCCATGTTTCACGCTGGTGTGCTGATGAAACTGGGAGCCTTTGCGGCACTGCGAGTTGGGATTATGCTGCTGCCGGAAGGTGCTAGATTCCATTTACCCTGGATTATTGTGCTCACTTTAATTAATGTGGTCTATGGTGCTTTTATTGCCATGGTCCAGTCTGATTTTAAATATGTCATTGGTTTTTCGTCAGTTTCCCATATGGGATTGGTGCTGATGGGGTTTGCTACTTTGAACGGCGATGGGATGCTGGGTGCGGGCGTACAAATGTTTTCGCATGGCATTATGACAGCACTCTTCTTTGCTGTTGTCGGGGTGATCTACGACCGTGCGCATACGCGGGAGATTCCTAAGCTGGGAGGCTTTGCGCGCATGATGCCATTGGTCGCAGCTGCGTTTGTGGTGGGGGGTATGGTTTCGATGGGTATGCCGGGCTTCTCCGGGTTTGTGGCTGAATTTCCCATCTTCATGGGATTATGGCGCTACCAGCCCTGGATCGCCATCGTTGCCTCCATCTCGATTGTGATAACAGCATCCTATATCATTCGCGTTATCGGCAGGGTGTTCTTTGGAAAAATGCCTGAAGAATTTGTCGGGCATTTCGGTGATGCAACTGCCCTGGATAAGGTTGCTCTGGTTTTATTGAGTGCGGTATTAATTGTTGTTGGCGTATATCCAACCATCATGGTTACAATGGTTGAATCGGGAGTTGAGAACATAATGCGCCTACTGGGAGGTGCTTAGGTGTTCATGAGCATTAATTCTGAAATGATCCGAGCGGTACTACCGGAAATTGGTCTCGCAGTGCTAGCATTGATCGTGCTGGCATACGATCTGGTCTGGCAAGGTAAGGAGAAGCGCGGCCTGGGCTGGCTAACTGCAGGCGGTATTGCGGTAGTTTTCTTGCTCACCTTAATTTTCTCCCGACCAGGTGAAGAATCAGTACAAGTATGGGGCGGGATGCTGCGCCATGATTGGCTGGGATTTTCCTTCACCTTGTTGTTCCTCTTCGGGGCAGCGGCCACATGTCTGTTCGCCATGGATATGAAATCCCTTGGTCAAAAGGGTGAATTCTACCTGCTTTTACTGGTCTCCACGATCGGTATGTCCTTAATGGCTGCTTCAGCGGATTTGATCATGCTTTTCCTGGCGATTGAAACCACTTCAATCCCACTCTACATATTGGCAGGATTTTATAAACAGGATAATAAATCAACTGAAGCGGGTTACAAGTATTTTCTGTTCGGTGCCATGACTTCCGCAATCATGCTGTATGGTTTCAGCCTTATTTATGGTTTTACCGGCACGACGGATATCTATGAAATCACCAAGATGGTCGTTTCTGGTGGTGTGTCCCTGACACTGGCTATCGGAACCTTGATCTTGGTCATGGTTGGTTTCGGTTTTAAGATTTCCGTGGTCCCATTCCATTTCTGGGCACCCGATGTTTATGAGGGTGCACCAACACCCGTGGCGGGATTTCTTTCAACAGCCTCAAAAGCGGCTGGCTTTGCAGTTCTCATGCGAGTTTTACTAACCATTTACGCTGATCCAGAAGTGATCCCCTACTGGGTGATCATCGTGGCTGCTTTGTCTGTGTTCTCGATGACATTGGGCAACGCAATGGCACTCGCCCAAAAGAACATCAAACGTCTTCTGGCATATTCATCTATCGCCCATGCCGGTTATGCATTAATTGGTGTAGCAGCTTTATCAGAATTGGGAATTGCATCGGTGGTTTATTATTTAATCGTGTACGTGATTACCAACCTGGCTGCTTTTGGAGCCATCGCTGCTTTCTGGCGTATTTCTGGATCCGATCAGATATCGGATTATGCTGCTCTGAGCCGGCGTTCACCAAAATTAGCCTTGATCATGATGGTAACTTTCCTTTCTCTGGCAGGTATGCCCCCCCTGGGTGGATTTGTGGCGAAGTTCTTTGTCTTTGCTGCGGCGGTTAACGCTGGCCTGGTGTGGTTAGCGATTATCGGTGTGTTGAATTCCATCGTCGGGTTGTACTACTACATGGTGGTACTCAAAGTCGTATACCTGTTTCGTTCGGAGGATGAGGATAAACCAGTCCCAGTTACTCGTCCTTATGCACTGGCTCTTACCGTCCTGGTAGCTGGTATTATCCTGTTGGGTACATTATTTGGTCCCTGGGCAGATTGGTCTGCAAGAGCAGCCTCTGCCTTATTCTAAAAATATTAGGCACTTGGAACTCGTTATGGCAGTAAAAAATGCATGTTCAGACAAAGTAACCTTTATTTGTCCTTTTTTGCACATTGACGAGTATTATCTGCATGTGATAGAATCGGCGCGCCATGAGCCAGACAGGTGAACCGTCCGATAAGAAATCGGCTCTGCGCTCGCTCAACCTGACGCTGGCTGTAGTAGCCGGGCAAGTTGGTTGTTTGACCGTAGTGATTATCCTAGTTGCATTTCTGGCTGGGCGCTGGTTGGATAATCAATTTGGCAGCGATGCGCTTTTCACCGTTGTTCTCATGGTCGCAAGCGTTCCGGTAACATTAGTAGTCATGTTTTGGGTGGTGAGGTCAGTCACCTCCCGTTTCGCAAAGCCGCCCGTGCAAAATTCTAAGCAAGAGGAGGAGGGCATCGATAGTGGAAAAACCCCCTAAGAAGTGGCGATACGGCGTTAACCGCTGGGTAATCTTGGCGTTAGTAATCCTCAATATCTATTTTGTCTATTTCGTTTATCAACCTGTTCTGCCGCACATCCAGCTTCCGGCAGAGAATGTATCTACTGCACCCTTATTTGGTAATTTCTACCTGACCAACACCATGATTGCCACATTGATCGCGGATGTGATCTTGGTCTTGATCGCAATCGCAGTTTCGAGAGCTGTGCGCAGTGGTGAATTGATTCCCAAAGGGATTCCAGGTGCTATTGAAGCAATTCTAGAAGTTATTAATAATCTCACCGAATCGACAGCGGGCAAGTGGACAAAAAGTATTTTCCCCTTCTTTGCAACCATCACCTTATTAGTACTGGTGGTGAATTGGATGGAATTGATTCCGGGTGTAGATAGCATTGGTCGCTTAGAGCATAGTCTGCACGGTAATCCGATAGAAGAAGTCTTTTCTGGGGTATACACGCTTGTCAAACCGCCCAGTGAAGCTGCAGCTGAAGCGCATGAGGGCGGTTATACTCTGGTTCCTTATGTTAGAGTGGCCGCAACTGACCTCAACTTTACTGTTGCACTGGCTTTGATCTCCGTAGTTATGACTCAGGTGATGGGTGTGCGTGCACTTGGCGCGACCTACTTCACGAAGTTTATCAAC
>JALHTN010000320.1 GCA_022865865.1 Anaerolineales bacterium | reverse complement strand
CATGGACCAGTCATCAATTATGGAAATCTTGCACGCCAGGCTGGGAGATAGGATCGATGAATTTATCCTGCCGCCCCCGGTTTTCGAGCTCATGCACGCTGAGCTGCTCGATTTCGATCCCGAATCCGGGTGGCTCAAAATCCGCTTCCCGGTTTTGGAGCAGTATCTGAACCCCTTCGGCGTGATGCAGGGAGGTATGGTGGCTGCGGCAGTCGACAACACCCTGGGTCCACTGAGCATGCTGGTTGCACCTCCCAATGTGACCCGTACACTTGAGATGAAATTCAGCCAACCAGCTACGATTGACCTCGAAAACATCATCGTCGAAGCAAAACTTATCGAGCGCGCAGGGCGCCGGCTCAAATTCAGCGCAGAAGTGCGCGACCAGAGTGGCAGGCTGCTGGCCAGGGCACGCGCCCTCCACTGGATCCTTGATATGGAACAGGATAATTTATGAGCGAGGCGGCTTCTCAGGATTAGAATTTTTTCGCCTTTGCTCTCAATTTTATTCCGATATATTAATAACCAGTCTGACTGCATTCAGGAGAAAGTCAAATGCTGCTGAGAGTTCCTGCAGAGAGTATCTATTTCAACGACTATGGGTGGCACACCGGTCGTTTTCATTTCTCCTTCGCTGATAATGATGATCCAGCGAATACTCACTTTGGGGTGCTCAGTGCTTTGAATGAATTCGTGCTCCAGCCCGGCAGCGGATTTGAAACCCATAAGCATGCAGAGATAGAGATCATTTCGTATTGTGTTGATGGTGAACTGACACATGGAGACAGCCTGGGGCACAGCATCACGCTGCAGAGTGGTGACGTACAGTACCTATCCGCCGGATCCGGGATCACGCACCGCGAGATGAACGATACCCGGGATCAATCTCTGCGTTTCTTCCAAATCTGGATCACCCCCGATGAAAGCGGTTTGACGCCCAAATACGATTTCGCACAAGACAACTGGCGGTCCAGCCATAATATTCTTCGCCATGTTGCTTCTGGTGAAGATAGCGCTGATATCATCCGGATCGCCCAGGATGTGAACATCTATGCTGCTAGACTGGCGAATGCAGAATCATTGGTGTTCATCAATCTTCAGAACCGGCAAAGCTACCTGGTTTGCCTGGAGGGGGAGCTGTTGGTCAACGAAATTAAAATTTTCCAGAATGATGCCTTGAAAATCCGGGGAGAAGAAAATCTGAACCTGAGCGCGCAGGAGGATAGTCACTTCCTGCTGGTTGAGATGGCCAGTAATCATTCGGACAGCGGTCGAATTCACAACCACATAGGGGTGGAATGATTGAAAAGAAATGGTAATTTCTTCCAAGGATTGCAGCGATTTCTGAGAGCCCGTCATCACTGGATTTGACTTATGCCGACAGCACATTGCTTTGTGATTATTCAAATCATCCTTGGAAACCTAAAGGATCGCGATGTCATTGCGAGGCAGACACCAGCCTGACGAAGCAATCTACCATCGCCTGATTAATGTTATTACTTTCCTTCGTCTTCGCTCAGGATAAACTTCCTCCGCTCCTCTCGCATTAAATAGAATAAAATCTCTTTGCTAGGCGAGCTTAGCAAAGAACGTTGGAGTAAACCCCCGCAATTAATACGGGACTTGCGCAATGACGGTACGAGGGATTGGATTAGGAGCTATTAGGTCGTATTATCCACTATAATAGGTGCCATCCGGTCTGGCAGGAGCTGCTAAATGAAACAGGTAGAAAAGGGTATCATCCATATCGCGGATATCAGCGGGTACACGGCGTTCCTGAACGAATCCGAGCTGGAGCACGCCCAGGGCACCCTGCAGTCCCTGCTGGAAGTGCTGATCGAGAACACGCAGCTGCCGCTGGTCATCTCGCGGCTGGAGGGGGATGCGGTGATCAGCTACGCGACGGATGGCAGCTTCCTGCAGGGGTCATCCGTGCTGGAGATGATAGCGAGCAGCTACATCGCATTCCGGCGGGCGCTCGAATTGATGGTGATCAACACCACCTGCACCTGCAACGCGTGCCGGAACATCCCCAACCTGGACCTGAAATTTTTCATCCACCACGGCTCGTACGCCCTGCAGCCCCTGGCGACGTACACCGAGCTGGTGGGGACAGACGTCAACACGGCCCACCGCCTGACGAAGAATCACGTGGTGGAGGAAACCGGTTTCGAAGCCTACGCATTGTTCACCCGGGCGGCGGTCGAGGCGCTGAATATCCAGGAGATCGCAGAAGAGATGGTGCCGTTAAAGGAATCCTACGAGCACATCGGGGAGGTGGATATCTTTGTGATGGATATGCACCAGGTATGGGAAGCAGGAAAGGAGCGAACGAGGATCATGGTCAGCGAGGATGAAGCGCTGGTCGTGCTGGAATTCGACTTCCCGGTATCGGTTGTGCAGCTGTGGGACTACCTGCTGAAACCGGAAATGCGGGCGCTGTTCACCAACTCGGATAGAGCGGAAACGGAAAACGCCCCTCAGGGCAGGATCGGGGAAGGCAGCGTGTATTACTGCGCGCACGGTTCGCTGGTCGTCAAGCAAACCATCGTGGACTGGCAGCCGTTCGAGACGCATACCACCTTCGACCTGGGCACGTTTGGGCTGCCCACGTACGTGACCTACCGGCTGTCGGAAACGGAAAACGGGTCCCACCTGAAGATGCTCAGCAGCCCGGTACAGGCAAAAAACCCCCTGAAGCGCTGGGCGGGTGGGCTGTTTGTCAAATTGGCGCTGAAGTCACT
>JALHTN010000319.1 GCA_022865865.1 Anaerolineales bacterium | reverse complement strand
ATTCTCGATGAAGTTACCGGTTTAGGATTGAATATTTCCCGCAAGGAAATGCAAAAGATAGATGAATCGACTTACTCGATTACACTTCCATTCCCAGTAGGCGCAAACATAAAATACCGTTATGCCAGGCAGGATACTTTCATTGCTGAGGAGCACACCACCCATCAGCAACCGGTTCGCTACCGCATATACAGGGTTGATGGCCCGGGTGTTGTCCAGGATATTGTAGCTACCTGGAGTGATTCAAATTATGCAGGTTCCACTGGTCGCATTATGGGACGCGTGACCAATGCCGAGGATAGTTCCCCGATCCCGAATCTCCTGGTTGCAGCTGGAGGAGCGCAAGCCGTCACCTCGTCTACCGGGGAATACCTGATTGAAGGGATGCCGCCAGGTCTTCATAACCTGGTTTTGTATGCATTTGATGGTGGTTTTCGAACCTATCAGCAAGGCGCCCTGGTTGCTGCCCAATCAACAACTCCCGCAGATGTTCAACTCACGCCAGCTCCTCTTGTCAAGCTCATATTTTCCACTTCCGTACCCGAAGGAACCTTGCCTGCTGTTCCGATCAGGTTAGCAGGCAGCCTTGATCAACTGGGGAATACATTTGCTGATTTATCCGGGGGCATGAATACCATCGCCTCCCGTATGCCTTCCCTCTCCCCCCTACCGGATGGACATTACGCCCTAGAAATCGAACTTCCCTCAGGCGCTTACATCGAGTACAAATACACGCTCGGCGACGGATTCTGGAATTCGGAGTACACGCCCCAAGGTGATTTCCGTCTAAGGACCATGACAGTGCCTGAAGAAGACACGGTGATCCATGACACAATAGACAATTGGGGGGGTGCGTACAATGCGGGTCCGCTCCTGTTTGACCTGGTTGTTCCTCCGTCCACACCAGACTACGATTTTGTTTCGATCCAATTTTCCCCTTTTGGTTGGACCGAACCGATCCCCATGTGGAAGCTTGGTGAAGATCATTGGGTATATATGCTCTACAGTCCAATCACCGTACAAGAACAATTCAACTACCGGTATTGCAGGAACGACCAATGTGGTCGCGCCGATGACCGGCTAACCCCAGGAAACAGCAGTCCTGGTCGCTCGATAACCATATCTGATGATCTCCAAACGATCAATATCACTGATTCAGTAGAAGCCTGGCAATGGTTAGATCCGGGGGATGCTACTGCAAATTCCGTAGACATAGAAGCTAATCCTCGCGCAGAGGATTTCATTGCAGGTGTTGAGCTGCAGACTTACTATCACCCGTCTTTAACCCCACGCTTACCGGTAACGTTCCAGGAGATCGAATCCATGCAGGCAAACTGGATTTATCTATCTCCAACCTGGACTTATACCCGTCAAAATCCACCCGTTTTAGAATCAGTTTCTGGAAAAGATCAATCTTGGACAGATTTAAGCCGTTCGAGCGATATCGCGAAATCATATGGGTTGAGAATTGCCTACCATCCAAATCCTAATTTCCTGACAGATAAGGATGAATGGTGGATGTCCTCAACATTGGATTTCGCATGGTGGCAAGTCTGGTTCGAACGCTACAGTAATTTCATTCTCAGTTTTGCCGATAAAGCCCAAATGGATGGTGCCAGTGGCCTGGTTTTGGGAGGTGAATGGGTATCACCTGCGCTTCCTGGTGGATTACTGCCAGATGGTTCTCCCTCAGGTGTCCCTGCCGACGCGGAGCAGCGGTGGCGAGAAATTGTTGCTGAGGTCAGGAATCGCTTTGACGGCACACTTTTCTGGGCTTTACCAGCCACCAATGATCGCATAAACCCACCACCATTTATTGAAGACCTCGATCATGTCTACCTGCTCTGGTCTCGCCCACTAAGCCAAGACTCCGAGGACACTCAAGCCCAACTTCAAACTGCGGCGGCTGAATACCTGGATCAAGAGGTTTTCTTGCTTGACATCAGCCTTGAAATGCCAATCACGATTGCAGCAGCATATCCCTCTGCAGAAGGTGGTCTTCAGGGATGTTTATTTACTGCTTCCGGGGAGGATCAAACTGCCTGCACCAACCCCCGATTACTTGAACCTCCATATCCGGACAATCCCTCAATTCACCTCAATCTTGATCAGCAATCAGCTGCATATTCAGCGCTGCTGCAGGTGATCAACGAACGGGATTGGATCGATGGTTTTGTTTCCCGTGGTTTCTATCCGCCAGCTCAATTACAGGATAAGTCAGCCTCGATTTATGGGAAACCTTCTCAAGAAATCCTCTCCTCCTGGTACTCAAGGCTGTTCCCCTCTTCATCTCCAGAGTGATTTCACCCATATATTTTCCAGTATCTTTCAGGTAAATTTTTGGTTAATTTTCCTCGGCTGATTCTATTTTAATTGACAAATGACGTAAAATTAATAATATCGATTGTGGTATAATCACCACGCCATGGAATCGGAAGTGACATCGCGGCAGCCTCAACCTCTCCCGGACATCGTTCCGGACTCTCCGCCATTGAGCCAGGAAGAACTCCGCCGCCGGCAGATGATCATTGCAGGCGCGATTGTAGGAGCCGTTCTTCTGCTTGCCCTGTTGATCACGATAGTTCTTTACCTGGCACTACCCGATACCAACACGGAAAGAATTCGAGATATCATGATTATTGTCATGGCTCTCGAGTTTATGTTCCTTGGAGTTGCCCTACTGGTATTAATCGTTCAGCTAGCGACATTGATCAACCTGCTTCAAAATGAGATCATACCGATAGTTGAATCTACAAACGAAACAGCCAATACCTTGCGTGGGACAACAGAATTTTTAAGCGACAACTTAACTGAACCTGTAATTAAGCTAAACCAATACTTAGCAGGACTGATGAAATTAACCGAATTAATTGGCCTAACCCGTAAACGTTAATCAAGTCACATAAAATCAAGATATGAAAAGGAGTAAACAAGATGGCTGACAATAGTGGAGATTTGGGATCTTTCTTAGCAGGATTTGTAATTGGCGGTTTGATCGGAGCAGGTGTAGCTTTATTAATGGCTCCCCAATCCGGTGAAGAAACCAGGGCATTGATAGGGGAAAAAAGCATTGAACTGCGCGATCGTGCTGCTGAAACTGCCTCTGATGTTCAAGCTCGGGCCGGTGATTTAGCTTCCCAAACAGCCCAAACCTATGATGATCAGGTAAAGCGCGTCCAGGCTGCCGTTAACGCAGGAAAAAAGCCTCCTAAGGGCGAGAAACCCCCGGCAGAAGCTCCTGCTGAATCCTAAAACAAAAAGATAACAAAAAAGAGGCCGGAAAATCCGGCCTCTTTTTCTTTAAGCTTCTAGAGAACTGAATACTTCAGGTAATGAATCCAACAAATCGCCAGCTAAAACCGCTGTGGAGGTGCCCATCCTTCGAGCAGACAACAATCCGCTCTGAGCATGAATCCAGCTCCCACTGACCGCAGATTCAAATGCCCCGAGTCCCTGAGCCCGAAGGCCAGTAATAATGCCGGCTAAGACGTCTCCCGTTCCTGCCCTGGCCAGTGCAGGATTAGCGACAGGAACAACGGCAGTTCTTCCACCAGGTTCAGCGATCACTGTGTTAGCACCTTTCAGTACAACGACATGTCCCCATGTCTCAGCATAGGTTTCAGCAACCGCGATTCTATCTTTTTGAATCTCTCCAACCTCGAGACCCGTGAGAATTGCCATCTCACCCGGGTGTGGTGTTAACACAGCAGGTTTATCCACGATACTTGTCCAATCGGTTATTTGCGCCAGCAGTTTCAGTCCATCAGCATCGATCACCAGAGGTGGCAGTTTTTTATTATCAGCATCCAAACCTTTCAGGGAAGGTGAAACAAATCCAATACTGGACTTTTTCAAACCTTGCGAGGTGGATAACAAATTATTGACAAATTTTTTTGTGGTGTCCTCCAATCCAAATCCCGGACCGATTAATAATGCGGAAGCATTTCCCAGGTTTTGAAGGACGATCTCCGCTGCGCCTTCCGCGATAACACCCATTTCATGCGGCAGCAGTAGCCAGGTACCTTCCGGGAATTGCCCGGCTAATGCTGGATGCAAAGGCGACGGAACGCCCAAAGTCACCAGTCCTACCCCCACCCGGTAAGCAGCCTTCCCGGCCAGCAGTGCTGCACCGGTGAAATTTACTGATCCAGCAATGATCAATGCCGTACCAAATGTTCCCTTATGAGCGTCCCGCTCTCTAACAGGCAAATAGTTGCGTACCTGTGTAGCAGTAGCGACCTGCTTTTTGATGCTCTGCCAGGTCTCCGATCGCTTGTCGTGGTCGTCTAATCCGATCCCAACGATACATAATTCCCCGATCAAATTATTTGCAGGGAATCTTAACAATCCTATCTTGACAGCTGCCATGGTCACAGTCATGTCCGCACTCATGCTTTCTTTTGCAGCTTCCCCGCTGTCGCAGTCTACGCCTGAAGGGCAATCCACTGCCACAATCACCGGTTTGCTCTCGAGTTGAGCGATAAATTTCTGAGCAAACCCAAGGATATTCTCGACTGTTCCACGCAACGGTAGCTTGGTTCCAGTCCCCAGTATTCCATCCATTACGATCGCATTATTCATTAAAGTGGACTTTAGTTGTTTAAATTTCTCATCCCCTGTGCCATCGATAATTGTTCCTCCGCTGGTAGCCAAGCGTTCCAGTAACGGATCTACCTCTGGCCTGGTCCGGACGAGATAAGCGGTTGCTTTCCAACCCCATTCCGCCATCTTTGTTAAAGCAACCAGGGCATCACCTCCGTTGTTTCCCGATCCAACCAGTCCCAATATTCCACCATCCCGGAGAGCTCCATACCGGGCTGCGACCTGCTCTGCGAGACCCAAACCTGCATGCTCCATCATCATCGCATAGGACAGGCCATTTGTATCTGCTTCAAGTTCTACTTTTTGCATCTCTGCGGTGCTTACGAGTTTCAAATCACCCTCCTAAGATGAGTGCAAGTATGCCACCATTTCACGAATTTCCAATACCGGCTTTAAGGATATTCAAATCTACCACCGTCCAATCAAGTTTCAATTCCATCAACTTTTCTTCTGAGGGAAATCCAGTTGCTTGGTCCCAATCCCTGGTATTGTAATATGCTTCCAACATGGCTGGAAAATCAGGAACATATCCACTGGGATCATCTTCATAAGGTTCTTGCAAACCTTTTGGTAAAGTATCATTTTCCCGAGTTAAGCCCATACGATGGTTGATAACCCTTTTGAGATTCCAGCCCCGCTCCCCAATCTCCATCATATCTTCTACAGACAAATCCATACCCACCGCATGATTTATCAAATTAGCAATCATTTCTGGGGGGACATTGGCGAAAATGCACATCACCAAAGAATTAAACACAGTCCGCCAATTTTGGTGCAGGAAAACATTGATAGCTTTCTCAGCACCAGCCCGTGGCGCGTAATATGTCATGCCCAAGGATGAATAGACCTGCCCAATTTCAACCAAATAGTAATCCGATTGGTTGTGGCAGGCACCGCGCGGGGAAGTAGCATAGACTAACGCCATTCCTGACGCACCCCGTGGATCGTGGAAGGCAACCTCTAGCCCATTCACCTGGACCGCGAGATCCTCACTGCCAAATTGCCGTCCAAATCCCCTCGCTCCCAAGGCAAGGTATTTTCCAATGCCCTCTACCTTGGCAGTTTTGTGGATTAACTGCTCAACAGCATCTGCATTTCCCCAATTCAACTCCAATCCACCGGTATCCGAAATATCAATAATTCCTTTATCGAAGATCAGCATTGCCAGCCCAATTGTGTTAGCCATGCTGATGGTGTCCATACCATAGCGGTCACAGAGCTCAGCTAATTGGGTTATACGAATAGGATCATCGATTAACAGATTTGGTCCAAATCCTGCTAAAGTTTCAAACTCTGCGCCTTTGCGTTTTTCCCCATCTCCCAGATCAACCACCCGACCGCAAGCAATAACGCAACCATGACAGGCAGAAATTCCGCGCTTGATCGTGTTCTTGATATTCACTCCAGAGATTGTTAGCTCACCTTGTGAATTTCCCCGGGTAAAATACCGTTTAGGCATTTCCATTAAATAATCAAAATAATCAGCAACACCGGCGGTACCAAGTTCACGCACGACTTGAGATACGGGGTCATCCCGCAATTCCCGATTATTCTGCGAACGCAAACGATCATAATGCTCACGATTATGCAGCGGTATCGCCTGATTACCCTTAACAGCGATTGCTTTTAGTTTTTTTGAACCCATGATCGCCCCCATCCCGGTGCGAGCAGCTGCCCGTCCATGATCGCTCATAATAATCGCAAATGGTATTTTATTCTCACCTGCAGGACCGATACAGGCCACCCTTGCCTTTGGAGAGTCTACTTCAGCGATGATCGCATCGCGGGTCTGGTAGGTGTCCATTCCCCAAAGATGTCTGGCAGATACGAACTGCAGCTCACCATCTTGAATCCATAAATATACTGGCTCCTGCGCTTTCCCGGTAATTAGGACTCCATCAAATCCAGTTTTCCTAAGCTCAACTCCCCAGAATCCACCGCAATTTGATTCTGCCCACAAATTCGTTGCTGGAGATTTACCACAGACGACATAACGACCCACAGCTGGGCCAGTAGTGCCGGACAAGGGGCCATTCAGGAAAAGTATTGGTGATTGGGGAGATAAGGGATCTAAATCGGCCGTTAAATCTCCATATAAAACTCTTGCTGCAAGCGATGCGCCTCCCAGATATTCTTGCTCCCATTGTTCTGGTATCTCAAAACTACCTGTTGTTGAACTGGTCAAATCCACGGTCAATATTGGCTGCATAATGTTTGGATTTTATCCTTTACGTACAAGATCAAAATTGAAGTTTACCAGAAATTCCAGGCCCGCAACTGGATTTATCGTCACGTTGTATGTATACTGTTCATAATGGTTCATGAGCAAACAATTTTGATTCAACAGATAAACCCCACTGACAGGGTTTGGGTAGAAGATCTTTGCATTCAGCGCTGGGGTTCCAATAGGGTTGTCACACGGGGAGCTCTTCACATTGTTACCGAACTGCCAGGATTCGTCGCATGGGAGTCCGGACAACGCCTGGGGCTATTGACCTATCATATGTTTAGTGAAGAGTTCGAAATCGTTACTCTGGATAGTTTAGAATCGAATCTAGGAGTGGGCTCAGCACTGATATCGGAGGCGGTTCGCTGCGCTCAATCTTATAATTTCAGGCGGATATGGTTGATAACAACCAATGATAATACGCCAGCATTGCGTTTCTACCAGAAAAGAGGGTTTAGCATCGCCGCCATTCACCGGGATGCGGTGAAATATTCCCGCAAGATTAAACCGGAAATACCACTCACTGGCATTGATGGAATTCCAATAAAAGATGAGATCGAATTTGAATGCCTGTTTAATTGACGGGAGTAGATTTTTCAATCCACTCTGGAAGTAAATTCAAGAGTTCTTCCATAATTTCTTTTGCGGATTCTTCGAATACGCTCACATCCCCATAAGCCTCTCCCCCTTGCTCGCTGACGATATCTGAGACACCTCGTAAAATCAAGCAGGGCGTATCATTTCGTTGTGCAACAAAAGCGATCGACCCAGACTCCCAATCCCCAGCAATGGCACCATACCTCCGCTTGAGTTCTTTGATTTCGTCTGGTGCTAGATCTCTATCTCCAGAAATTAACAATCCACGTCTGACCTTGGTTGGATATGGTTTCTCCAACCAAGCGAGATCGATCTTGGTCGAGTAATACGCGATATGGCTTTCAGGATCCCCCATTTGTTCAAAAATATCATAAACAAGGGTTCTATCAGCCAGCACGATCTCACCACGTTCTATTTCTCCTGCAATACCCCCACAGGTGCCCAAATTTACCAGCATTTTTGGTCTCCAGTGGTCGATGGCATATTGAATGGAGGCTGCTGCAGCGATCTTTCCCCAGCCACCCTGCATCAAGATTAAATTATATTCGCGATCCTGGATAATGAGATCATGGCGAAAACATTCTCCAAATGGTGTCAGCTCGATTTCCCCAACTTGCAGCAGCTGGCGGAAAGCCCGCCATTCTGCATCCGCGGAGATTAATACAACCACATTCATATCTCTAATTCCATTTTCTCCAAATGAATAAAGCCCATCACTTTCAACAAACTAT
>JALHTN010000318.1 GCA_022865865.1 Anaerolineales bacterium | reverse complement strand
GGCTCTAAGATTTAATCAATATGAGTGCTTATTTATTAAAATGGTTTATTCGTGACCCAATCATCCCCTAATATGACAATAATTTCTAATTGTGCATTGGGGTCGTACCGATTTGTAATGCTTGTTGAAGGAATATTCATCAATTCTGCAAGATACTTAAGGGTGTAGGGTTTGCTGCCATACAGAATGATTTGAGAATAAACGGTGTAATCTGCATTTGTTTCTTCCACGATATTCAAACCCTGTGTACGGAAATATTCGGCTGTGGACGCAGCCAAACCGCCAATAGCAGATCCATTTCGTACTGATACTGTTGCATTTTCCAATTTGACTAATTCGAGGATATTGGTAATACCTGAAGAAGGTCCTACAGCTACACCATTTGAAAAAACCTCATCGCGTAGGAGGCGGATCTTATCAGGAATGGGTCTGACAATATCCAGACCATCAGGTGATTTAGCAAAAGTGATGTATTCTCCGCTGATGACGACATGATTGATGTCTTCAAAGGGTACTTCCAGCACTTTTAATGCGAGCTTGATGGTTTGTTCCAGATCAAGGTTTGTTCTGACTCCGCTGGATATATCGTTGTAAATAAGGTTGGCATTTGCCACTAATTTAGGCATCATATTGAGATTCAGGATCTTGTCGCGGATGGCAAGGATAACCTGTTGTTGACGATTGGAACGATCGAAATCCCCACCTTCAGTACTTCGAGACCGTGCATACGCCAGGGCTAGTTCACCATTTAATTCTGCCTCACCTGCAGGCAGTATGACTGTGTTATGTTTTCCAAGGGGATCGATTTTGATCTCTGCGGGTACATTGACTGTGATTCCATCAATATGATCGATAAGGCTGATGAAGGCTTGAAAATCTACCTGTGCATAATATTGGATTGGCACACCCAGAAGTTCTTCGACAGTACGTTTGGCTAATTCAGGGCCGCCACCCGGCAGCTTAAATGCTTCACCCAAATAATATGCGGAATTGATCTTCGCATAATCAAAACCAGGGATGTTAACCCAGAGATCACGCGGAATGGAAATGAATCCAGCTGTTTTATTAAGTGGATCCAGTGTGAACAAGATCATCGTATCTGTGCGCGCAATCTCACCTGCCTCCCAATCACGGAAATCGAGACCCATTACCAGAACATTGACCCGGCTGACACCATCCCAGGGTTCAGGCATAATGAAACTTGAATCAGGGATAATCATGCCAGCTTGCTCAGTTGATTCTGAGTCCGTTTGACCCGGTTGAGTTACCGGATCACCAGGGAGATTGAGAATCGTCATGGAAGAAACAAAATTACGCATGAAAATACCACCAATGATTGCGCCGGTTATTCCCAGCACAAAAAACACAAGCAATATTATTTGTGTTGAGCGTTTTTTAGGTAAAACTGATTTTATTTTCTCTATAAAATTCATAATAGAACCATACAAGCTGGTTGTTGAATGTTTTTTCTAAACATCTGAATGCTTGAAGGGATCAATCCATTGGTGGCGGTGGAACGGGGAGATCACTCATCTTGGTTGCCTGCCACTTATCGCCTTCATCTATCAACATCACAGGGATATCTTCCACGATGGGGTATTTACGATCACAATCCT
>JALHTN010000317.1 GCA_022865865.1 Anaerolineales bacterium | reverse complement strand
TTACACATCATTTCAAATTGATCTTACCGCAGCAGACGAAATCCCTGTTCTTCGATATCCGCAACGGCAGCGACCAGCGCAGCGGCGGATTCGAGGCAGGTGGACTTGCCCAGGATGAAATCGCAAACTGCATCCGTCAGCTCCTCCAACTTCCCAGCAGATTGATCGAAATAGAGACCTGCTTCTGCCCAGCTGGGTTCACGGTATTCAAGCGCAAGTTTACGCAGAAGATCAGCGAATATATCCCTTCCAGCGGCGTGGTTGTCAGGAGCATCGGAATAACCCGTCAGTTGGCTGGGCGGGACAGGTGGAAATCCTGTGAACTCGACCAGATGGCGCAGGCACATTTCGAGTTGGGCAGGATTGAGCTCACCGGGCCAGAGGACCAGCTCGCGGGCTAATTTGCGCATTCCTTTGAGACCCAGCATGCTGATCGACGCCTCTAGCATCCCATTTGCACGTTTTCGCAGTCCGTTCCTGGCAATCGCTTCGACATCTGCCACCTGACCGTTGAACTCGAAAGTGTAGAAGGTATTCTTTTTCCCAAGGCCGGGGATATTCACATTCCAGGCAAGTTCCAGGTCCACATATGACACCCTTTGTGCATCTGAGCGATCACAGTCCAGAACCAACACACATTCCTGTCCATCATCGTAACCCACCATCATGATGTGATGAATTGGAACATGGATCTTGTGATAGAACTTATCATAGTAAGGCAGGTGGTACATATCCAGAACACCCAAGATAGGCGGCGTCTCCCGATCAACGGATTCTTTTGCACGCTCCAGGGTGAAAGGAAAACTGCGATTTGAGACCATATGCCATTGAAATCCAACCAGGTCTGCCAGGGTTTCATACTGGTATTTGGCAAGATTCGAACCCCAGAAGACCATGCGCGGTGTGGGGGCATTTTTGTTCTTGATATAAACAAAACCCAACAACCCACTTAAGTGGAGCAGCAGCCAATCCGGCAATCGGACGCCGGTTTCGTATTCATACAGGTCTTCCAGACCATTGATCATGCAGGAACAAGCACAAACTTTGTGAGGCAGTTCAATCCGTTTCATTCTTCAATCCCATAAGTTTATACTTTACGGACTGGTTGGCGCAGCACAGTTTTGAGTTTTTCTGGTACAACCCGGCGCGGGTCACCAAGGTAGATCTCATGGTGTTTACCCTTTTCAACATAGCCATTATTGGGAATAAATTCCCTGTGCAGCTTCATTAATGTAGGACCTTCAGAATCATAAGAGCCAATATGCATGATCTGTACGGAAAGCCCCTCATGGTAGCTTTCCAGGCGCACTTTGTCCATTGCGACCGGGTTCTTGCCCTTTCGAACCAGTTCTAAAGCTTCCGCATACATCTCGGAAGTGATCCACTCAGGGGTCATAATCATCATGTTCCAATCCCACTGGGATTTATCGCGAGCAGTGGTGAGAGTCTCCAAATTTTCAGCCCACCACAACCCTTCGAGGGGTGGTACAACATAGTCCTGTCCCAACTGATTCTTGCTCATAAATTTGATCTTGTATGCCAGCGCGTATAGTGCACCTACGGCATCTTGATATTCTTGGGCGACATTCGGATCACCATGACCTTCAACCATCAGGAACCGCATTTCGGGGATGTCTACAATCACAAATTTCGCTGGTGGAGAATAGAATTCACTGAGCTCTTTCTTGAAATCAACCTTAGACATTTCCAGCCTCCACTTCCTGGATGAAGATACGAATCCATTTGAGTTCTGCTTCCGCTAAAACCTGGCTGTAATTAAACATGGCTTCGACAAAGGGCGGCA
>JALHTN010000316.1 GCA_022865865.1 Anaerolineales bacterium | reverse complement strand
GTCACTGATCCGGAGAACATCGGCCGCGCTCTTAAAGGAGAGACGGGTACACTGATTGAGGTTTAATCCAAAAAAAGGACTAATGTCATATAAAAATAGGTTTCCATATTGGGATGAAACGGGTAAAATATGGAAACCTGTCGAATCAATAGCCTAATCTAAAATTTATGCACATTGAACTGCGAGACATTCGCAAGTATTTCGGCCCCGTCAAAGCCAATGATGGCATCAACCTGGTCTTTGAGGGCGGCCGCATTTATGGACTCTTAGGCGAAAATGGGGCTGGAAAAAGCACGCTGATGAAGATCCTTTCAGGATACCAATCACCTGATTCAGGGCAGGTTAAATTCGACGGTCAAACCCAAAATTTTTCTTCGCCAGCCGATGCTCTAGACAAGGGAATCGGGATGCTCTACCAGGATCCTTTGGATGTTCCCGCTTTCAGCGTAAAAGATAATTATCTGTTGGGTCGTGACCGGCGTTTCGTCCTGGATTACCAATCTGCCAGTCATGAGCTGCAGGAGATGACTGCCCGTTTCGACTTCCAGCTCGATCTTCAAACCACAATTGACAATTTATCACTTGGGGAGCGCCAGCAGCTCGAGCTGGCCCGTCTGCTGGTTGGCGGGGCTCAGGTCTTAATCCTCGATGAGCCAACCACTGGGATCAGCGCAGAGCAGAAAGAAGTCTTATTTGATTCGATGCGCAAGCTGGCGCGTGAAGAAGGTAAAACCTTGATCCTGGTTTCCCATAAGCTGGACGAAGTTCAGGAATTATGCGACCATGCCGTGGTATTGCGGCGAGGGGAATTGGTAGGCGAGACAGATATACCCTGTCCGAATGAAAAACTGGTGGAGATGATGTTCGGACAGATTCCTGAGCGCAGTGCACGACCGGAATATGATAAGGGAGAAACGGTCCTTGAACTGGTCGATCTACGGGTTCCCACCTATCGACTAACCATTCAGGATATTAATCTGGTTGTCAGGGCTGGTGAGGTTTTTGGATTAGCCGGTCTTGAAGGTAGTGGCCAGCGTCTGGTTTTACAAGCCTGTGCTGGTTTACTCCATCCAGACCAGGGCAAAATCCTGCTGGTTGATCAGGATGTCAGCGGTTGGCCTTATCACCGCATGCAATCCGCGGGTATGGGATACCTCGCTGCAGGTCGTTTGGAGGAGGGTTTGATCGCCGGGTTGACCTTGGAGGAACATGTCGAACTGGCGAAGCCGAAACACAGCTTTTTCGTCAAAAGGAAGGAGCTCTTCTCGAAAACAGAAACCAAGATAGAACAGTTCCAGATTGTTGGCAGACCTGATTCGAATGCTGATGAGTTGTCCGGGGGCAATCAACAGCGGCTGCTCTTCGCGCTCTTAAGAGATAATCTAAAGTTAATCTTGCTCGAACACCCTACACGTGGATTGGATGTGCGCTCATCCAATTGGATTTGGGATCAGCTTTATCTTCGCCGGGAGGAAGGCACTGCGATCCTGTTCATGTCCGCTGATCTTGATGAAATATTCGAGCGCAGCGATCGCATCGCTGTCTTTTCAGGCGGCGTCATGTCCCGTGTTCTTGATACCAAAGATACCAGTGTGGATGAAATTGGGCATTTGATCGGAGGCCAGGCATGAAAACCAACCGCTGGATCCGATGGGTTTGGCCTGCTGTTCCGATCGCGGGGGCATTGGTTGTCACATCCCTGCTGTTAATACTTTTCGGTGCTGCTCCACTTGAAGCGTTCCAGGCAATGTATCAGGGCGCATTTGGAGACCAATCGAAAACCCTGAGCGTAATGGCTTTTTGGATTCCACTCTTGCTCGCCTCGACAGGCTTGCTGATCACATTCAGAGCTGGCTTGTGGAATATCGGTATCGAAGGGCAAATTGTGGTAGGCGCCCTTGCCGCCTCGTGGGTCGCTTTGAGTTTGGACGCCCCAGCTGCGGTATTGATAACCCTCGAGATCGTAGCAGCCATGCTAGCCGGTGCGCTTTGGGCAGCATTATCGGCGGTGTTTAAAACCAGGGGGAATGTTCATGAAATTTTCAGTGGCCTGGCACTTAACAGCCTTGCCATCATACTCACCAATTACTTAATCTCCGGACCCTGGCAACCTCCAGAGGGTGGAACGTTCAGAGGTACGGCACCATTCCAACCCGCAGCCCTGCTGCCGTTGTACGAAAATTCCCGTTTCAGCCCATTGTCATTGATCCTGGCCGTGATAGCATTTATACTGGAGGTCATCGCTTTGCGAGGCACATTCTGGGGATTGAAACTTAAAGCCATTGGAAAGAATTTACGTTCGGCATTTTTATTAGGAGTATCATCCGAACGGGAGATGATCCTGGCGATGATGTTCTGTGGTGCACTGGCTGGTTTGGGCGGCGCAGTCCGTACCTTGAGCTGGTTTGATAGTTTGCGGCAGAGCATTTCAGGCGGGATTGGTTTTATGGCCTTGCTGGTGGTGATGCTGTCCAATTACCGCATATTTCTGGTGCCTCCAATCGCTTTTTTCTTTTCTATGGTCCTGAATGGGAGCATAACCCTTCAATTACGCACCCAACTGCACTCCTCTCTGGGCGGCATACTTACCGAGCTGATGGTTTTATTTGTGCTCTTATTCGGTGATTGGGCAAAGCTCGGCTTCTCACGTAAGAAGGATGATGATGGATAGCAGTCCAATAATCCTAACCCTGGCTTCCATTGTGCTTGTTTCCACGCCATTGATTATTGCAGTCTGTGGTGAAATCCTGACTGAGCGTGCGGGTATCGTCAACCTATCCTTGGACGGCACCATGCTGATGGCCGCCATGACTGGTTTTATAGTCGCCTTTGAAACCAATAATGTCTGGTTTGGATTTCTAGCAGGTATGGGGATCGGTGCTTTTTTTGCTTTCATCGTTGCCTTTGGCAGCATCCGCCTGAGGCAGAGCCAATACGCGATCGGTTTTGTGTTGACCCTCCTGGGAGATGATCTGAGTGCTTTCCTGGGTCAAAATTACACACGCATCCCAGGTCCTATCATCAAGCATCTTCCCATCCCTGTGTTGAAGGACATTCCTATTATTGGACCTATCTTCTTCAACCAGGATCCAGTGGTTTATTTCGCCTTTATTTTGGTAGCAGTGACCTGGTTCTGGCTTTTCCGCACGCAGCCTGGACTTCGTTTGCGGAGTGCGGGGGACCGCCCAGAAGCTGGTTTTGCCAGGGGTGTCGGAATTAACTTCCAGCGTTACTTATACACTATCCTCGGTGGTGCCCTGGTGGGCATCGCAGGAGCTTCTTATTCTTTGAATATTAAGATCGGTTGGACTGAAGGTATCACGCGCGGCTTAGGCTGGATCGCTCTGGCGATCGTCATATTTGGAGGTTGGTCACCAATCCGGGGCATGTTTGGAGCGCTTTTATTTGGAGCCACCAAGGCTCTGGCAACTTACTTGCAGAGGACGTTTCCAGAAGTATCAGTGGTGGCATTCAATGCCATCCCCTGGGTATTGATGATTTTAGTGCTGCTGCTGGTTTCCAGTGATTTCACCGAGCGCCTGGTCACTATTGCACCTAAATCTCTCCAACGGCCACTCCAACGCCTATTGAGAGTCAGTCCCCCGCAAGCTTTAGGGTCTACTTTCGTCGAGGAATAGTTCCTTAGATTATGCAAGAATACTTTGCTAAACATCCCAAAGTATGGCGGGCATTTGATATTTTTCTGCCGTTCCTGGCTACCTTAGCAGCACTGGGAGTTGGTGCTGTCATGTTGATGGCTTTTGACGCCAATCCTGTTGAGGCTTATGGCGCTCTATTGGAAGGAGCATTTGGCAGCACAAATGCTTTTGCTGATACGCTGGTCAAAGCCACACCATTATTGTTGGTTGCCTTGGGAATATGTATTGCCTTCCGGGGTGGGGTGATCAACATCGGAGGCGAAGGGCAGCTGATTCTAGGCGCCCTGGGTGCGACATTAATTGGTCTCAGCTTTCCTGATTTGCCAGGATATTTGGTTATTACCTTGGCGTTAATCACCGGGTTTATCGCCGGCGGAGCCTGGGGTGCCATACCAGGTTTTTTGAAGGCGTACTTTAATGTCAATGAGATCCTGAGTACGATCATGATGAACGCCATTGCGGTACAGGGGATGAACTATCTGCTGCATGAACCGATGATTGACCCGGTGCAGCTGGAAGCTGCCTCTAGAATTCCACAGACAGCTCGGCTAAGCGCGGCCTTTGATCTGCCGCGCCTGGTTCCCACTCGCTTGCATTTAGGAACAGCATTGGCGATCATTGCTGCTTTCCTGGTGTTCATATTCTTATGGCGCACGGTCGTTGGTTACCGCATACGTGCGGTGGGTCTCAATCCCAATGCATCTCGTTATGCTGGCATCAATGTCCCCCGCCATATCGTCTTATCCTTACTGCTGAGTGGTGCATTTTGTGGGTTAGCGGGTGCAATTCAGATTTATGGACTGCATCATAGAATGTTTACCGATGGTTCGGCGACAGGATTCACAGGCAGCGCAGGATTTAACGGCATCGTTGTTGCTCTCTTTGGACAGCTGCATCCATTGGGGGCAATCCCGGCTTCCTTCCTCTTCGGTGCGCTGATCGTGGGAGCCAACAAACTCCAACGGGTTATGCAGGTACCATCCTCCTTTATCATCGCTCTAAACGGGCTGGTGGTAGTTTTTGTTGTCAGTGCGGATTATTGGCGGCGGCGTTTGGCTCGCCGCCAGGAAGCGGAGGTTGTCAGTGAAATGACCGCATCTTCTGAAGCGGAGGTGCCAACTTGATAGCTGAGCTATTCACAACAACCGTGTTGGTAGGAATCCTGACCCAAGGCATCCGCCTGGCAACACCCTATCTATTTGCCTCCCTCGGAGAGACTTTTGGACAAAAGAGCGGTGTGCTGAATCTGGGTGTGGAAGGTATTATGCTGCTGGGTGCTTTTGCGGCTTTCTACACGACCTTCATCACAGAGAACCTCTGGTACGGTCTCCTAGCTGCCATTATCGTGGGGGGGATCATGGGTCTGATCGTGGCAGTCATTAATGTCACCCTCAAGGCGGAACAGGGAATCAGCGGTATTGGAGTATACTTGTTTGGACTCGGGATGAGCGAACTGCTGTTTCAGAAAATCCTGGGTTCGGTGGAAACGGTCAGTGGTTTTTCCTCGCTTCATATCCCTTTTTTGAGTGATATCCCCATTATTGGTGAAATATTGTTTCAACAAAATTTACTGGTCTATATTGCCTATCTGATGGTGCCGATATCCTGGTTTGTTTTGGGGAAAACCACCCTGGGATTGAAGATTCGCGCGGTTGGGGAGAATCCTGAAGCCGCAGATACATTGGGTGTGAGTGTCAGCGGGGTGAGATACTTCACCCAAATATTTGGTGGTGTCATGTCCGGGATAGCAGGCGCGTCCCTCTCCATAGCATTATTGAATGTTTTTCAGCAGAATTTGACCAGCGGTATCGGGTTTATCGCCGTGGCCCTGGTCTATTTCGGTGGTTGGCGCCCGGTAGGGGTCCTGGTTGGAGCCTTGATCTTCAGCATGGTCAATGCCTTACAACTCTGGGTCCAGGTGCTTAATATCCCTATTCCATCGGATTTCGCGGTGATGATGCCCTATGTGCTCACCATTCTGGCCCTGGTCATTGCGGTGCAGCGTGTACGCCCACCTTCAGCGCTGACAAAACCTTATGAGCGTGGTGGCTAGTTATCATCATTTGAAGTAATCCCAAGTACGAAAATGAAAGGAGGTGATGCTACCGAACAGATATATGAACAGCTCTATTCAGGTTGCCAATCCCGCATGGGATATTAATATTTATAAAGGATGGAGAAAATGAAAAACTTTAAGTGGTTAAGTTTAGTACTGCTGATCGTGCTGCTGGTCAGCGCCTGCGGTGGAGCAACTCCCACCGAGGAAACACCAGCAGAACCCGTTGAAACTGAAGCGGGTGGTGAAGAACAACCACCGCCAGAGCAAGAAGGTCCATTCCGAGTAGCTGTTGTAATGCCGAGTGCGATCAATGACCTGGCATTCAGCCAGAGCATGTATGATGCACTGAATGCTATTAAAAGTGAAATGGGTTCTGGGAATTTCGAGTTCGATTACTCAGAAGGCGTGTTCGTCGTCGACGATGCCGCCTCGGCATTACGTGACTATGCCAGCCAGGGATACAACCTGGTTATCGCGCATGGTTCACAGTATGGTGGTTCACTGCAAGAGCTGGCTCCAGATTTTCCGGAAACCAGCTTTGCATGGGGAACGACAGTTGACACATTCGTAGACCAAGGTATCAACAATGTCTACGCTTATGAAGCCCGCTCCGAAGAGGGTGGTTATGTGAACGGCGTGATCGCCGCCTCCTTATCGGAATCCGGGGTACTCGGCGTGGTCGGTCCGATCGAAACCGGTGATGCCAAGCTGTATGTGGATGGCTTTCGCGCCGGAGCGGCAGCAACCAATGCGAATGTGGATACCAATGTTAGTTACATTGGTTCCTTCAGTGATGTAGCGCTCGCTTCTGCTGCGGCAGAAACACATGTCCAAGCGGGAGCGGACCAACTGACTGGAACTGCCCAAATGGTCGTTGGCGCAATCGGTGTGGCTGAACAAAGTGGTGTTGCCTGGTATGGTACTCAATCCAGCCAAACCAGCCTGGCACCTGACGTGGTCGTGGCCAACCAGGTCTACGATTGGACTGTTGTGCTCGACGAGATCATCAGCAACGTTAAATCTGGCAAGCTGGGCGGCGAATCTTTTGCCCTGACGCTGGCTAACGGCGGCTTGGTGATGGACTACAACGACGCCTATGATCTCCCTGCCGATGTGAAAGCCATGGCTGATGAGACTGTCCAGGGGATCATCGATGGCTCAATTGTTATTGGTGAAGCTCCTCCTTCAGAACCCGAGGTTGAAGCTGAACCGGTCACCTTTGGGTTGGTTCTAGTTGGTCCCAAGAACGACCATGGCTGGAGCCAGGCTCATCATGAAGGTGGGCTTTACGTAGAAGAGATGCTCCCAGGTTCACGAATGATTGTTTTTGAATCGCTGAATCCTGCTGACAAACCGGAAGCCACATTGGAAGGTGTAGTCGATGATATGGTGGCAGAAGGGACAACATTGGTCTTTACCACCTCTGATGAGTTTGAGGAAGACACGCTCGGCGTGGCGGAAAAATACCCAGATGTAACATTTGTCAATATCTCGGGTGACGATGCGCTCACCGGAGAGGCACCTGCTAACCTGGGTAACATCATGGGACGCATGGAAGATATGAAGGCCATTGCAGGTTGTGCAGCTGCGCTGCAGACTGAAACCGGCAAAATCGGTTATCTGGGACCATTAATCAACTATGAAACCCGTCGATTGGCTTCTTCAGCTTACCTTGGTGCCCAGTACTGCTACGAGAACGTGCGCGGGATGAACCCGGATGATCTCGAGTTCACCGTAACCTGGATCGGATTCTGGTTCAATATCCCCGGCGTAACCCTAGATCCGACAGAAGTGACGAATAGCTTCTTAGACAATGGGGTGGATGTGGTATTGAGCGGCATTGACACAACCGAAGGTATCGATGTGACTGGACAGCGTGCTGCGCAAGGTGTCGCAGTATGGTCCGTTCCTTATGATTTCGAAGGCGCTTGCGAGAGCGCACCAGAGATCTGCTTAGGTGTGCCTTATTTCAATTGGGGTCCATCTTACCTGGACACTGTCACCCAAGTAGGCACCGGCACCTGGGCTCAATCCTGGGATTGGAACTCGCCCAACTGGCAGGATTTGACCGATAATAGCAAGACTGCAGTTGGATGGGTGAATGGCCCTGGTATGCCTGCAGAGAATCAGGCTTTACTGGATGAATTCATTGCCAGCCTTGCTTCCGAGGATGCGAATGTCTGGACTGGACCGATCTTCCTCCAGGATAGCTCGGAATATGTCCCCGCCGGGAGTATCGCCAGCGATGAACAAGTTTGGTATCTGCCGCAGCTCATACTGGGTATGACCGGCCCGAGCGAGTGAGAGACTTTTCAGATCAAAACAATAATGTTTTGATTTGAGCAGAGAAGACTTTACGGCAGTTATGCGGGGTTATACCCCGCATAACTGCCCAATTACGAGATTACCGGAATCAATCTATGGTCGAAGATAAGGGTTTATTACCTTCTGGGCAGCCCAGGATCTCCCACATGGAAATGCGGGGGATCACGAAACGGTTCCCTGGAGTTCTGGCAAACGATCAAGTTGATTTTGATGTCCGTTCTGGTGAAGTGCACGCATTGTTGGGCGAGAATGGAGCTGGAAAATCTACCCTGATGCGCGTCCTCTACGGTCTTTACCAACCGGAGGAGGGCGAGATCGCCATCGATGGACAACAAGTGAAGATCGAATCACCGCATGATGCCATTCAATGCGGGATCGGCATGATCCACCAGCATTTTATGCTGGTTCCGACCCTGACTGTCGCAGAAAATGTGGCTCTAGGGCTGCCATCTTCACGGGGTGTACTGACAGATCTGGACAAGGTTTCGGCTAGGGTGGTGCAGCTGGCAGAGCTCTATGGGTTAGAAGTCGATCCAGGAGCCTATGTCTGGCAGCTGGCAGTTGGTCAGCAGCAGCGGGTTGAAATCATCAAAGCACTTTACCGAGGTGCTGCCCTTCTGATCCTTGATGAACCAACCGCCGTATTGACACCGCAGGAGGTCAATGAGCTGTTCATAACCCTGAAGCAAATGGTCAATGATGGTCACGCGCTAATTTTTATCTCCCACAAGCTGCATGAGGTGATGGATATCAGCAGTCGGGTCACAGTTCTGCGAGATGGCCGGGTAGCTGGTCAGGTTCCAATCGGAGATGTAACCCAGGGCGAACTTGCACAGATGATGGTGGGTCGTGAGCTAAAAGCCCACCCAGAAAAGGAATTTGTTGTACAAAAAAATACTTACCTGGCGCTCCGGGATGTTTGGACGGACAATGATCTTGGCACACCTGGTTTGCATGGAATCAGCTTTGATCTGCGTGAAGGAGAGATTTTGGGTGTAGCAGGGGTGTCAGGAAACGGGCAGCGTGAATTGACTCAGGTGATAAATGGCCTGCGACCAATCACCAAAGGTTCGGTTCGTGTTGGCGAGAAAGATATTACGGGTAGTTCTCCTGCAGAAGTGATCGCCCAGGGGGTATCTTATATTCCTGAAGAACGTATGGTAGACGGTGTGATCAAAGAATTTACTGTCGCCGAAAACCTGATCTTGCGGGACCATAATAAGAAACCTTTCTCGCGGGGTGGCTTCTTAAACTTTCGGGCGATTTCCCGACAGTCTGAGGAATTAATCGAGCAATATAACGTAAAAACTCCCTCCCAGGATACACAGGTTAAGAATTTATCGGGCGGTAATATTCAGAAGCTGCTTCTTGCTCGAGAGCTTTCCCGAAAACCGAAAGTTGTGGTGGCTGCCCAACCCACACGTGGATTGGATGTTGGCGCCACGGAATATGTCCACCAGGTGTTAATGGACCAGCGTGTTGAAGGAACTGCAATATTATTAATATCTGAAGATCTAGATGAAGTTTTGGCATTATCCGATCGTATTCTTGTGATTTATGAGGGGGAAATAATGGGTGAGGTGATCACCGAGCAGGCTACCCCCGAGCAGTTGGGTTTAATGATGGCCGGAGTTCAACCACAGGCCGGAGAATTAGCAGAGTGAAACATAAATTTCTTGGTTACCAGTGCTCGCTGTGCAGCAGTGAATATCAGCCTGATGAAGTAGTTTACGTTTGCCCAAATGATGGTGGTAATCTTGATATCATTTATGATTACTCTGCTCTCCAACAAGATTTATCCTTAGATTCGCTGTTTAATTCTCGGGAAGAATCATTATGGCGTTATCTGGCATTGCTCCCAGTCCATGAAGAGCCAGATCTTGCGACACCGATTAAATCTGTCGGATGGACACCTATTTATTCACCAGAAAAATTGAAGCAGGCATTGGGATTAACTTACTTTTGGGTAAAAGATGAGAGCCGTAATCCCACAGCTTCCCTGAAAGATCGCGCCAGTGCAGTGGTTGTTGTCCGGGCAAAGGAGATTGGCGCTGAAGTGGTGGTAACTGCATCAACCGGGAATGCCGGTGCGGCATTAGCAGGAATGGCAGCTGCAGTTGATCAAAAAGCAGTCATCTTCGCCCCTCGCACGGCTCCGCCGGCGAAAGTCGCTCAACTTTTAATTTATCAAGCAACAGTTTTGCTGGTAGATGGAAATTACGACCAGGCTTTTGATCTTTCAATTCAGGCTGCCAATGAGTTTGGCTGGTATTGCCGCAACACGGGTTACAATCCGTTTACCCTTGAAGGCAAGAAAACCGCTGCCCTGGAGATTTGGGAGCAGTTAATCTATCCTAACTCCTTTAATGAACCACTTGCAGTTTTTGTATCAGTTGGTGATGGGAACATCATCTCTGGCCTGCATAAGGGTTTTAAGGATTTGCTTGAGATTGGTTGGCTGGAACAGATGCCGCGTATATTTGGGGTTCAATCTGAGGGTTCCGCAGCTATCGCCAACACTTACCTGGCAGGAGATGAGCAAATCCACCCAGTTTCTGCTGATACATTGGCTGACAGTATATCGGTTGATTTACCAAGGGATGGTGTGCGCGCCGTACGAGCTGCCAGACAAACTGATGGCGCCTACATCACTGTCAGCGATAAGGAGATTATGGCTGCTATCCCTGATCTTGGTCGGGTCGGCATTTTTGCTGAGCCAGCTGGCGCGGCTGCCTATGCCGGTCTCCAAAAAGCGCTCAACCAGGGAATTATCAACAGCACTGTTCCGGTGTTGGTGCTTAATACCGGCAGCGGATTGAAAGATGTGAAAGCAGCCATGGCAGCTGTTTCACCAGCTTTGATCATTGAACCAACCTTGAGTGCCGTAGAAAAAGCGCTAAGCTGATCACAGAACTTTGCACTGCTCTGTTGATATCCGAGTTGTAAATTCATTAAGCTCTGAATTATTATGCCGAAACCTGTTTATTCAATCATCGCCCCGATATTCAACGAATCTGGCAATCTCCCGGATTTGTATCGCCGCTTGAAAGAGGTATTAGAATCGACTGGCGAACCATGGGAGATAATTCTGGTTAATGATGGATCAACGGATGATTCAGCAGAATTGATCCGCAATTACGCGAGTCAGGATTCGAGGGTGAAACCAGTAATTTTCGCTCGCAATTTTGGGCACCAGATCGCGGTTACTGCAGGTTTGGATTACAGCCGTGGTGATGCAGTGGTAATTATCGATTCAGATTTACAAGATCCACCGGAATTGATCCTGGATCTGATCGCCAAGTGGAAAGAAGGTTACCAGGTAGTTTATGCGGTCAGGGAGGAACGAGAAGGGGAGAGTTGGTTCAAACTATTTACTGCCTCACTTTTTTATCGATTAATATCCAGCATCACGGATGTGAAAATCCCCCTGGATGCTGGAGATTTTCGTTTATTGGATCGAATGGTGGTCAATGTCCTGAACCAAATGCGGGAGAAACACCGCTTCCTGCGAGGCATGTCTTCCTGGGTGGGATTTCGCCAAACCGGGGTACCCTATCGCCGGGCAGCCAGGCAGATCGGAGAGACAAAATATCCTTTCAGGAAAATGTCCCGTCTGGCGATCAATGCGGTAACCAGTTTTTCTTATTTCCCGCTCCAATTGGCCACCTATATTGGCTTCGTCGCAGCCGGATTGAGCATCTTGTCCATACCAGTTGTGATCGCCATCCGCTTGTGGGGGACTCAGACCCCATTGCTGGGTCAGGCGACTACCTTGATCGCGGTCCTGTTCTTGGGAGGCGCTCAATTGATCTCACTGGGAATCCTGGGCGAGTATATCGGACGTTTGTATGATGAAGCCAAAGGGAGACCTTTGTATATTGTTCTGGAGGCACCAGAGGAGATGGATGACTAATGGCTGCTCCAGATCTGAATATTATCCATAAATGTAGAGGTATGAAATGATTGATTTAACAATTCAGCAAGAGGCACGTGAACGTGGGATTACGCGTGCAAGGGAACAGAATATTGTAATACCATCCTTTGCACAGATGAAGAACCCTGCTTTGACCCCAAATTCGATCAAGCAGTCTTTGGCGAGTATCGGGTTATGGGATCTTAAGCCGGAAAATCTGTTTCGAATTACATGGAAGAATGAGCCTATCCTCTCAGGGGGTGGGTTTGATGGAGTGAATTTTATTGAATTCCCTTCAAGCCTGACTGGGACAGAGGCCAGAATCATCGCCCTGGTGGGCAAGTGGTTCCCGACAGGTGCACATAAAGTTGGCGCAGCATTCGGATGCCTAGTGCCTCGTCTCGTTACAGGACAATTTGATCCGACAACCCAAAAAGCTGTTTGGCCATCAACCGGGAATTACTGTCGGGGTGGTGCCTATGACTCCGCTTTGCTTTCCTGCCAATCGATTGCTATCTTACCTGAGGGGATGAGTCAAGAGAGATTTGATTGGTTGGCAGAAATTGCTGGAGAAGTAATTGCGACCCCAGGCAGTGAATCAAATGTAAAAGAGATATTTGATAAATGCTGGGAATTACGAGCGTCAGGTGAGGAATTGATGATCTTCAACCAATTTGACGAGTTCGGTAATTATCTCTGGCATTATGACGTCACAGGTCACGCCATGGAGGAAGTCCTGCAAAAGGTGATGGGATCAAAGGATAACTACCGCGGCATGGCTTCAGCAACCGGATCCGCAGGGACGATCGCCAGCGGGGATTATTTGAAGCAGGCCTTCCCAGGCAGCAAAATCGTCGCCAGCGAAGCTTTACAATGTCCTACTTTACTGGAAAATGGGTTCGGCTCACACCGCATCGAAGGCATTGGCGATAAGCATGTGCCCTGGGTACACAATGTAAAGAACACAGACCTGGTTGTGGCTATTGATGATAACGCAGTGGTGAATCTGGCACGTTTGTTCAATGAACCTGCCGGTCGTGCTTATCTGGTCTCCCAAGGCGTACCTGAGCAGTTCGTTCAACAGCTCGATTTACTTGGTTTTTCAGGCATTTCAAACATGCTTTCGGCGATCAAATTTGCGAAATATTATGAACTGGGTGACAATGATATCGTATTAACGATACTTACTGATTCTATGGAGCTTTACGGCAGTCGACTAACCGAAATGCATGCGGAGTATGGCGAATACAGTAAGATAAATGCAGCTGCCGATTATGCCAGATACCTCCAAGGTGTTACCACAGATAATCTGATCGAGCTCAGTTATATTGAACGCCGCAGAATCCACAATTTGAAGTACTTCACCTGGGTTGAGCAGCAAGGAAAAACCTACGAGGAAATCATGGCCCAGTGGTATCAGCAAGATTATTGGACCAATATTCAGAATCAGGTGGCAGAAATTGATGCCGTGATTGACGAATACAATGCTGAGGTTGGTTTGATTTAACCCAGTTTAGAGATTAACAGAACTGAATTGTTCTTGCTGTCTGATCTCTGTCAGCTTCCGAAGGAGGTAGTTGCATGGGATTATCACTAACTCCTGCCTCGCTGGTCCTGGTTGCTGTGATAACTGAGCCGCGCGATCTTGAAATCGCCCGGATATTCGGTTGGTACCGAATACCTTTAAGAACTGCCCCTAAAGTAATCGCGGTTGATTATTTGGCTTTTTACCAAACAAAAGCCTTTAAGGAGCAAAAATGGCGTATACAATTTGTCGCTCCGGTGAGAGGCCATGAGCTAACCACGCGAGATCAGCTGCTGCGTGATGAGCCTAATCACCCTCGAGCCAAAGATGAATACTACAAAATTCAGATTGGTCCGTTGGAACAATTGCCAGAGCCTATCCTGGCACAAAAGTGGCGCAGAATAACATTCTTGTATACCACCGGGGAATACCTGCTCAACGCTCGAACAATCAATGACCTTGTGGTTCACTCCGAGGA
Organism: Anaerolineales bacterium; assembly: GCA_022865865.1. The sequence continues at coordinate 23,950 of JALHTN010000316.1, read as the reverse complement.
ACGCCAAGTTTTATGGAAAGCTTTGCGGGATAGATTGACACACAAAGAAGAATACAAGACAATGTCAGGCGAAGATGAAATCCTTGATGACGAGGTTATCGCTCTGCTGCTTGGAATCGATGGTATGCAGGAACAACTCTGAAACAAAGTTGAGGTTGTTATTCGGAGATGCTTATGAGAAGAATTATTAAATCTGGAACTTTGATCACTGCTTCAGAGATCTTCAAGGCAGATATACTAATCGATGGCGAGGTGATCGTTTCGATCGCGGAAAAAATCGAGCTACCGGATGTGGAGATCGTAGATGCCGCTGGCAAATTGATCATGCCAGGTGGGATAGATCCACATACCCATTTAGATTTACCCATGTTTGATACGGTTTCCTCTGATGATCACTACACGGGGCACAAGGCGGCCGCTTTTGGGGGCACAACCACGGTTATGGATTTCGTTCCCCAGGATTTTGAGACTCTGCGGCAATCAGTTGATGTCTGGCATACAAAAGCTGCACAAAAAGCCGCCATCGATTTTGGTTTTCACATGAATATCACTCACTTGGATGAGCATGTTGAACAAGAAATCCCACAACTGCTGGATTTGGGAATTACCACTTTGAAAGTGTTCATGGCCTATAATGGGCGCCTCCGACTGCAGGACATTGATATCTTTCGTGTCTTACGGATTGCTGAGCAGCACGGGATGCTGACGATGCTGCACGCTGAAAATGGGGATGTGATCGATATCCTTGTGGAGGAAGCACTCGCAGCTGGCCATACCTCTCCGCAATGGCACGCCCAAACCCGACCAGGTTGGGGAGGCGTAGAAGCGGTCTTACGAGGGGCAGCTCTGGCAGAACAAGCAGGAGCAGCTCTCTATGTTGTCCATGTTAACCAGGTTGGAGAAGTGGAGCAGCTGCACTACGCCCGTGAGCGAGGGATCCGCGTCCTTGGTGAAACCTGTCCGCCATATCTGTTCTTTACAGAGCAGCACTTAAGCCGGCCAGATGGTGCTAAATGGATTTGTTCTCCTCCAATGCGTACTCAAGCCGATAACCAGGGTCTTTGGAAAGGATTAGCAGATGGGTCCTTGCAAACGATCGGCACAGATCACTGCCCATTCTTCTATGATGGGACACAACCGATTAATTATGAAGGAGAAATGATCGCCATCCCAGGAAAAGAGCTCGGCAAAGATGATTTCACAAAAATCCCCAATGGCCTCCCAGGTGTTGGGGATCGCCTGCCGGTCCTATGGACTTATGGAGTCGGTGCGGGACGAATCACAGCAAACCAATTTGTTGCATTGACCAGCACGAATGCAGCTAAGATTTTCGGAATATATCCGAAGAAAGGGTCATTGGTTCCAGGAGCTGATGCAGATATCGTCATTTGGGACCCTGAGCGCAGGTTAACTTATGGCTTAAGCCATGCTCACCACCGTACAGATTACAATCTATTTGAGAATTGGGAACTGGTTGGTTTCCCTGAAAAAGTCTTCCTGCGGGGTGAGTTGATTGTAGATAGAGAACATTGGCTCGGAAAACCTGGTGGGGGGCGATTTCTGCACCGGGAACCAAATGGGCTTATATTATAGTTACCGATCACACCATTGAATTCGAATTAGTCGCATGTTTATCCTGATCTCCATCACATTACTGGTTCTGGCGGCATTTGGTATGCTCGTCCTTCGCCTTTTGCGACCCAGCTTTGGTTATCATTGGCTGATCGCGGCGGGTGGGGTTTTCGCGGCTTGGCTGATGATCCTATTTAGCGAGACCTCAATCCCAGATAGCCTGCAGCTAATATCCTGGGGACCCAAAACAACGTATCCGAATTCAATCATCATGATCGTCGACCGGATTTCATGGCCTTTTGCTGTTGCATTAGGGACACTGCTGCTGGCAACAGTGCTCAGTGATGTAATTAGAGCGTACGAGATCAATTGGTCAAATTGGGCAAGCAGCCTGGTTGTAATCGCAATTGGGTTGGTGGGTGTATTTTCTGGAAACCTATTGACCTTCATAATAATTTGGACAGCCTTCGATTTTGTTGTGCTGTTAATCCTCTTACTGCAATTGGAATCCGAAATATTTCGCCGCAGGGCAGTTTGGGTTTTCTTCATTCATTTACTTGGTACGACATGTTTATTAATCGCAGGTGTAATTTCTGTCAGTGATAACAATTCCTTACTTCTCCAGCAAGTTTCCCCGAGGGCGATCATATTTGTTGTCCTCGCTGCGGGGTTTCGCTTCGGGGCGCTGCCCTTGGGCTCACAGATGCTTGAAGATCAAACCAGCCGCCGAAGTTTTGGAACAATAAGGACCTTGGCTTCAATGGCAATCGTGATAGTTTTTCTTGTGCGCGTCGCACCTGCATTAGAGAATGTTGAGCTTCCTGGATATCTGTGGCTGGGATTATTTAGTTTGGCTGGATTGATAGCATTGCTTTATAGTATTGCATGGTTATTTGCCAAAGATGATTTAGAGGGTCGTCAGGCTTGGATTGTGGGATTGGGTTTTATTATTATCGCCTCTACGCTGCGTTCAGAAGTTAATGCAAGTTTATCCTGGGGTTTGGCTGCGATTTTTTCAGGTGGCTTGATTTTCCTCGCCTCTGTCCGCGAAAAGTTTTCTATGTGGATCACCCTCATAGGTCTTGTAGGAATCTGCACATTGCCATTCACTCCCACCTGGGCTGGGTTAGCATTATTTGCTGCCCCTTTCAACATTTCCTTGATTCTGTATTTGTTGGCGATCATATTCACAATATGGGGTTTTGCGCGCCTTGCTGCCCAGCTGAAACCAGGACCTTCGGGCCTTGAGCGTTGGATCAAAGTGGTTTACCCGATAGGTCTTCTCTTGCTCCCCCTCACCCATATTGGTCTTGGATGGATATATAAACCGGAGATCGGAGATGTTCCACTATTGGGTTGGATTATGGGACCATTAATCTGCGTTCTTGCAGCACTTGGATTTATTTGGCCACGACGAGGCGGAATGGTCCCACAAGATAAAGTACGCGTAATATCATCTATGCTCAACTTCAAATGGTTAAAGCCAATATTGGCACCCATTCTTATCCAACTGACCCGATTGATAAATTTTGTCTCGAGTATTTTTGAAGGTGAAGGGGGTTTCCTGTGGGTCATGTTATCAATTGTGCTCTTCCTGGCGATATTACTATTTAGTATTGGCAGTTAAATAATGATTTTTGATTTTCTTGCTTTACCTGTAGTGATCCTGGCATCCATAACAGCTGCTGTTTTATTGGTTAGCTGGGATTGGCGGATCAGTATGGTTAGCCTAACTGTCCAATATGCCTGTGTTTTCGTCCTGGTTTCCTTCAGTTGGCCTTTAGAAACTGCTGCTGTAAAATTAGTTGCAGGCTGGATGGCATGCGCAGTCTTAGGTCTGGCGTTAAAAAACTTACCTAAAGAAATAACTCGCCAAAAACCAATAGCATTATCTGATATTATTTTTCGATTAATCGCTGCGATATTGGCAGGCTTATTTGCATTCACGGGTGGTTCGAAAGTAGTTGAGTGGTTTCCTGTGATTTCAATTGAGCAAGCTTATGGCGCCCTGATCCTGATCACTCTGGGATTGATCCATCTCGGATTGACGATGCAATCTTTAAGGGTTGTTATGGGATTGTTGACAGTATTAAGTGGATTTGGAATCATCTATGCCGCCGTCGAAAGTTCCATTCTGGTAACCGGATTGCTTACAATCATCACCTTAGGCTTATCTATTGTGGGGGCTTATCTGCTGACCGCTCCAACTTTGGAGGAGGCGAGTTGAATTCCACATACATCTGGATCGTTTTCCCAGGCATCATGGCAGTGATTTTGTTGCTGCTCATGAGGTGGAAATCCCTGGTTGCGATCTTAGCTGCGGCGACATCAGTATTTCTGGCAGTGTTGGCTGCATGGTTGCCTGCGCAAGAGCAACTGGTTTTGTGGCGGTGGGTGCTCCCCTTTTCAGATACATTTATCATCTTCGGCAGGCGCATGGTGTTATCTGCAGGAGACCGCCCTGCATTGATCGTCATCTACCTGACAGCCGCGCTTTGGTTCGGTGCGGTACCAATCGCCCGTCCCACCAGATTATTTGTCCCCTTAGGGTTGGCTATTGTAGCTTTGTTTACAGCGGCTATCGCGGTGGAACCATTTCTCTTTGCAGCGGTAATTATTGAAATCGCGGTCCTAATAAGCATTCCTTTCTTATCTCCACCTGGAAAACGGTCAGGCCGTGGTGTTTTACGCTATCTTTCCTTTCAGACTTTGGGCATGCCTTTCATCTTAATCTCTGGTTTTCTATTTACTGGATTTGAGGTCGGCCCTGGAGCTCCAGAATTTGTAGCGATTGCGATAGCCTTACTTGCAATAGGATTCGCATTATTGCTAGCGGTGTTTCCGTTTCACACCTGGATTCCTATGTTGGCTGAGGAATCCCATCCCTACCCAACTGCTTTTATTTTCCTGCTACTTCCAATCGCTGTATTAATTTTGGGACTTGGTTTCTTGGATAGTTTTGTTTGGATGAAAGATAACCCTAACACTATTCTATTGATTCAAGTTATCGGGGCAGTTATGGTTGTTACGGCAGGTATTTGGGCTGCGGTTGAGAGAAATCTTTCCCGAATGATTGGATATGCAGTAATTTTAGATATTGGCTTTTCACTCCTGGCGATTGGTTTGGCAATGGGAAATGATTCTGCCAGGTACCGGGTTTTATTTTTTGCAGGGCTGGTACCGCGTGGATTAAGTCTTGGTGTATTTGCATTAGCTTTATCAGCTTTAATTGGCAGGATCCCCAGCTTTGATATCGACAATCTTCGAGGGCTGGGAAAAAAGTATCCCATGATCTCGACCAGCATCGTTGTTTCCCTTTTTTGCCTGGCGGGGATGCCGTTATTAGCAAGCTTTCCTCTCAAACTGGGGGTGATAGAAGGTTTATCATCAAGTTTCCCGGCGATTTCTCTATGGGTTATCTTGGGATCCTTTGGATTGGTAATAGGCGTAATCCGCATGCTGATTTCTATGGTTTCAGATGGAAGTGATACCGAAGATGGAATCCCAGAACCGAGACTCTTGATCATCTTCCTTGCAATTGGTGTTGGATTACTATTTCTGATCGGATTACTGCCCAACCTATTTCTGCAGTTGAGTACGAGTTTTCCAGCGGCATTTGGAGCACTGGGGTAATCAGCTTAATGCTATAATTCGCAAACCCTCAAGACTACAATTCCATATTGGGATTTTTCAAATGGAGGCCAGACATGGAGTTTGACCAGGTTCTTAAACAGCTAGATTGGTTAAATGATGAGCGACGTAAGGATAAAGACATCATTGCGAAGCAAGTAGAGCGCGTTACTGCCATGGAGGGCAGTATTTCAGCAGCAAACCAGCAGATCAAGGATCTCAATAGTGAGATTATCCGTTTGTCAGCAGTTGTGGGTCGCATGGATGATTTTGATTCTGCATTGCTAAACCAACGCATCGAAATCAATCAGCAAGTTGAAGAACTAGATAAGCAAACCAAGAAGCGTGAAGAAGAAATGGAAAAAGTGCGCCGGGTCGAAATGCGTTCAGTTGATTCCAGTATTCTTGAGACACGCAAAGAGCTGGAGGCATTTTCTGGCATCAACCGCAGTTTAATAGCACGGGTGGATGAGGAAGCGAGATTGGCACAGCTGATCGATGAAATGCGGGTAAAAGTTCAAGATTTGCAGCGCAGTGAAGAAGAGTATACCCGCACATATCGCCAAATCGAAGATGGTCGCCGCCAAGATTCAAAGCGTCTGGTTGATCTGCAAGGTGAAGTATCTGCATTAAGGAAAAGGAGCGATGAGCAAAGAGGTCAGTTGGAAGTGATCTCCTCAAACATGCGAAAAGCTGAGGGACGCCTGACAGAAGCTCTGGCCCAAGATTCTGAACGTCAGGAAGCTCAGAATGCATTCATTGAAAAACAAGCCATGCAGCAAGTGGAATTTGACCGTACATGGAAGGTTTGGCAGGTGCAAATCGAAAAAATTGACCGCCAATCCAGTGATGTTGAGAACCAATTCCAGTCCCTGGATAGCACCCATAATGAAGTAAAGAGAGTAAAAGGTTCTATAGAGGAACTCCAAGCCAGGATTGAGAGACGGATCAATGAGATCACAGAGGTTCAACGCTTGGCAGATGAACGCTTCCGACAAGAATGGGTTACTTTTAAAGCTGATGATCAAAAGCGCTGGACAAATTACACCCTGACCCAGGAAGAGCAGAGGAATGAGTTGTCCAGGAATCTTGAACAAATGGGGGATCAACTGGATGATATCAAATTGAGCCAGCAGGAATCCCAAGACCTGATCCAGCAAATGAATGAGGAGACAGAAAAACGTTTGCAATCTTTGCTATCGATGACGCATGATTGGGTCGCGGCATACGAGCGCAGCCTCAGGAGCAAACGATAATTAAAATTGAGTTATCGGTGTAGATAGAAAAAATTCCCCATTATTTTAAGGCAGATTAATGCGTGTAATCGGTACAGCGGGTCATGTCGACCATGGCAAATCAACCCTGATTGAGTCGTTGACGGGTATTCATCCAGACCGCTTGAAGGAAGAGCGTGAACGGGAGATGACCATCGACCTGGGCTTTGCCTGGATGGAACTACCCGGAGGTGAACCAGTAGGGATTGTGGATGTGCCGGGTCACCGTGATTTCATCGAGAATATGCTGGCGGGAATAAGCGGAATCGATGCAGCCTTATTTGTGGTCGCGGCAGATGAAGGTGTCATGCCGCAGACACGTGAACACCTCGCCATCCTGGATATCCTTCAAATTAATGGGGGGGTAATTGCGTTGACCAAGATTGATGTGGTGCCCGATCAAGAATGGCTCGATTTGGTTGAGCAGGATGTGCGTGAGGTTGTCAATGGCACCGTGCTGCAAGATGCACCCATCATGCGAGTATCTGCAAAAAATGGTCAGGGAATCCCCGAAATGCTGGAGAATTTAGAGCAAGTCCTGGGCGAAAATCCACCTCGGCAGGATTTAGGGCGACCACGATTGCCTGTGGATCGGGTGTTCTCAATCGCAGGTTTTGGCACAGTTGTGACCGGCACGATGAGTGATGGTCATTTCCGAGTAAGTGATGAAGTTGAAATCCTGCCCGGCGGTGTTCAAGGCCGTATCCGTGGATTGCAAACACATAAACAAAAGGAAGACTTGGCTCTTCCTGGGAGCCGGACTGCAGTAAATGTCTCCGGTGTGACACTTGATGAAATTAAGCGCGGGGATGTCATCACCCACCCGGGGGATTACCAACCCACACGACGCATGGATGTAAACTTCCGCCTGCTTCCAGAGGTATCCCAGGCCTTGAAGCACAATACTGAGGTCAAGTTGTATATTGGAGCAGCGGAAGTCCTGGCCCGAGTGCGCACATTAGGGAAAGATGTCATTCAACCGGGAGAGGCAGGCTGGCTGCAGCTGGAGATGCGCGAGCCAGTGGTAGCTATACGTGGTGATCACTATATATTGCGGCGTCCCTCACCTGGTGAAACAATGGGGGGAGGCAGAGTGGTTGATCCAAATCCCAAAGGAAGGCATAAACGCTTCGCCATTGATCTCATTGAGCGCTTGGAATCCTTATCTAAAGGCGCTCCTGAAGATATCTACCTGCAATCTCTGGCGGCGCTTCAAGCTGCTCCGCTACGTGAAGTAACTCAGCAATCCAATCTCGAAGCTGATTCTGCCCAAATTGCGTTAGAACAGTTGGTTGATCAGGGAAAAATTGTTATCCTTGAACCCAGAGTAAAGGATTTGTTGGTCAGCAGTGATATCCTGGCAACCACGAATGGCTATTACGATCAAATCTCTTCAACAGCGTTAGGCGTGATCCAGGAATACCACACCATATACCCGCTGCGCAGAGGTATGCCGAAAGAAGAGCTCAAGAGCCGGCTGAAAATATCAACCCGTCTATTTTCCAGCCTGGTCCGTAAGTTAGTCCGAGATGGAAGCTTGCGAGAGGAAGGACCTCTCATTTTACAACCGGACCATGAAATCTCGTTCAATACACAGCAGGAGAAGAATGTCGAGCATCTTTTGAGACAATTTTCTGCTTCACCTTATTCTCCCCCATCTATAAAGGACTCGAAATCAGCCGTCGGAGCCGATATTTACCAGGCCATGGTTGATCTGGGTTTCTTGATACCGGTCTCGTCTGATGTTGTTTTTCGCAAAGAGGATTATGATCAGATGGTCGCAGAGGTCCAGGCATTACTCACAAAAAAGGGAACTTTAAGTGCCGCTCAGGTGCGGGATCACTTTAACACCAGCCGCCGCTATGTCCTGGCATTACTCGAGCACCTGGATGAAATTGGGGTCACCATTAGACAGGGTGATGTCAGGAGGTTGAAGTGATCTGCTCAAGCTGGGGAGTGAGGTAAACCCAATCACCGGCAATCATGGTTCCAAGGGGGTGAATGTCACGAATCTTCTCAGGATCGATTTTAAAGATATCCTGATCCAATACCAATAAATCAGCCAGGAATCCGGGGACAAGTTTTCCAAGTCGATTTTCCATTCCAGCTGCATAAGCTGCGCCGGAGGTAAATCCCTGCAGAGCCCTTAACAGCGAGATTCTTTGTTCAGGATACCAGCCCTGGGGACCTGGTGAGCCATCAGCACGCCTGCGGGTCACAGCTGCATGGAGTCCCCAAAATGGATTTGGGGACTCTACCGGGGCATCTGATCCGAAAGCCAGCAGGGTACCCGCTTCAGCCAGGGAATTCCAAGCATATGCGGATTTTGAGCGAACTCCCCAATACCGGTCTGCAGTGGGAAAATCCGAAGTGGCATGAATGGGCTGCATGGAAGCGATGACATCTAATTCTGCCAACCGTGAAATGTCATCGGGGTGGATGATTTGTACGTGTTCGATGCGGTGCCGTAGATATGAGGCTTTACCATGAGCACTATTTGTGGATTGCTGGTTGCGCTCGTAAATTCGCAGCTGTTGGTATGCCTGCAAGACTTCGTGGTTAGCTGAATCTCCAATGGCGTGCACAGCTAAGCTTAAACCATTTTCGACCGCTTTGCTTCCGCGTTCAAATAGCTCTTCAGCATCCAACATGAGCAATCCAATATTCTCTGGCTCACCCTCGTAGGATTGCAGCATTGCTGCAGTGCGGGGACCGAGGGCGCCATCTGCGAAAGCTTTTACGGATCCAATGCGCAAGAAATCATCACCAAATCCAGTCCGCAAACCGAGCTCGACCGCCTGAGTAAGCGATTCGATTGGAATGCTTTTGGTGACCCGCAGTTTAAGTTTGCCAGCAGCCTGCAGTTGTTGGAGTGCGGCAAAGCAGGTTCGCCCGTCAAAGTCATGAGCACCTGTGATCCCTAATTTCCACAGCTCGGTTTGTGCCAGTTCGATAGCCTGGGATACTTGTTCATCAGTAGAGTCAGGGATGATATCTGACGCTAAAGACATGGCGGTTTCGAACAAGATACCAGTTGGCGAACCGTCCGGATGGCGTTGAATCTGTCCACCTGGCGGATCAGGTGTCTGTGAAGTGATACCTGCCTCACGAAGGGCGATTGAGTTCACCCAGGCAGCGTGCAGGGATTTGGCAGTCAGATAGACAGGGTTTCCAGGTGCGATCTGATCTAATAGGTGGGCATTACCGAAGTCCTCTGGCCATTCGTTCTGGTTCCATCCGTGACCCAGAATCCATTCCCCCGTGGGTGCTGCATCCACCTGGGCGGCAACCCTTTCTAAACATTCGTCCCTGGTCGATGTTTCACAATCTACCCGTTGCATACTCAGGGCGTAATGTTGGAGATGGATGTGGGCATCAACCAATCCTGGGATAATGGTTTTACCCACCAAATCATGGAGAGTGCTCGATTCCTCGTATTGAGATATGAGGGTACTTTGGTCGCCAATTTGCAATATTCTCCCACGCTCGATTACCATCGCTGAGACAATTGGCTTCTGTTCATCCAGTGTGTAAATATGAGCGTTATACAAGACATGCCTACCAGATTGATTTCTCATTGTAGATTTTCCAGGTGGGAGGTTTATGAGCTTTGAGCGGACAGTTATGTTGATAAGATGGGTGTCTTAATTATTCATTCCCCTAAAATCATTTCAAGTAAAGTATCCAGTTCTTCCGCGGAATAATAGTGGATAGTTAAAGTACCCCCTTTACTCCTTTGATTGAGGGAAACCTTAGTACCCAGGCGTTGGCGGAGCTGTTCTTCAAGTGCCTTGATTTCAGGATCAGGTACTGACGGTAATTGTTTTTGCGGTTTTTCCCCACTGAGTTTACGAACCAGTTCTTCGGTTTGGCGGACATTTAAAGTTAATTTTAGAATCGATTTAAGCACAGCACTCTGCGCTTCTTCAGATGGGAGCGAAAGAAGAGCCCGTGCGTGACCCTCGCTGATCTTTCCTGAGACGAGGGCTTCCTTGACATCCTCAGGAAGCTTGATCAGGCGCAGCGTGTTCGTGATCGTTGCCCGGTTCTTTCCAACCCGGGCAGCAATCTCTTCATGTGAAAGTCCGAAATCTTCGGACAGCTGCCGGTAAGCTTCAGCGGTTTCTAAGGGACCTAAATCAGCACGCTGTACATTCTCGACCAGTGCTAATTCGACCAATTCCTGATCGGATGCTTCCCGGATAATTACGGGCACCTCTTCCAAATCAACCAACTTGGCTGCCATCAGCCGTCTTTCACCTGCGATCAAAGTGTAACTGCCGGCTGACTCCCCTGCGGTAATGATCAGAGGTTGAATGACACCATGTTCGCGGATAGACGTCGCCAGCTGATCAAGTTCTCCAGCGTCAAAATTCGCTCTAGGTTGGCGTGGATTGGGAGATATTTTACTGGTTTGAATTTGCCTGACCCCACTCTCTGGGAGGTGGTTATCTGGTGCTGGCAGTAAAGCATCAAGGCCTTTTCCGAGTCCAGATTTTTTTACCATATGATCCTGTTTTACGATTTATCCTGGTCAAATTTCAAGGGCTGGTATTTCTATTCCATCACCCTCAAGTATCTCTCGAGCCAGAGCGGTATAGGATTCGGCACCATTTGAGGTGGGCGCATAAACAGAGATTGGTTGACCATAAGATGGTGCCTCAGCCAAGCGTACTGTTCGAGGAATAATACTAGCAAATACCAAATCAGTGAAATGCCGACGGACTTCCCTAACCACGTCGTTTGAGAGATTGGTGCGACCATCGAACATGGTCAAAAGTACTCCGCGAATTTGTAATTCGGGAAATACAGCATTCCGGATTCGATCTAAGGTTATTTTTAATTGACTGAGTCCTTCCAAGGGTAGATACTCGCATTGAACCGGGATAATTACACCATCTTGAGCAGCGATGATTCCGTTCAAGGTGAGCAATCCCAGGGAAGGGGGGCAATCAATCAGAATATAGTCATATCTATCTCGGATAGGGGATATGGCGGTATTGAGATAGTTTTCGCGGGCCAATTCGCCCACCAGCTCCACTTCCGCACCTGCTAATGCAGGCGAGGCGGGAAGCAGGGAAATCTTAAAGCGTGGATTGTGGAGAATGTGGTTAGCAGCGGGAGATTTTCCAATCAGAGATTCGTATGTTCCACCCCGGACGGATTCTTTTTCAACCCCCAGGCAAGCAGTTGCATTCGCTTGTGGATCAAGATCAACCAGGAGAACTCTCTGCCCAAAGTATGCCAGGTAAGCGCCTAAATTGATGACGGTCGTGGTTTTTCCAACACCACCTTTTTGATTGACCATGGTGTAGGTGCGACCCATACTATAAAACCTCGGCCATACAATCTTGGATTTCTTCCGGAGTCGGAATGCCTTGTAAACCGGCTCGAGTGACTGATATGGCTGCTAAATGGGTGGCAAAACGGGCAGCTTCCCATGGATCGCGGGTTGTGTACAGGCGAAAGAAGAAAGCTGTCGCAAAAATATCTCCAGCGCCGGTGGTATCAATTTCTGTCACCATCGGAGGCCTGAAGCGACGGACATCGCCGTTCCAGAACAAGCGTACACCTTCGGAATGCTCAGTAACAGCCAGCACCCGGCAGGCAACTGCCATCTCTTCAATCCGGGATTCATCGAAACCCAAATCTTCATCGCTGATCACAGCAGCACCAACATTGCTGAGCACAAATGCTGCTTCTGGCCACTCTGTGGGTACCACAGAACCATCATCATCCCAAGTTCGCAACCAACCTTGGGGTGTGGTTCCAATCAAAGAGTTGGTAAGATGGCGGACAATTGTTGGTTCAACTTCTTGGGCGATCGGTCCTATGTGGACAATCGCCGCTTTTAACCACTCTTCCGGGATTAGGTTCAGGTCAAGAGTATTTGCCACATGGTAAAGAGTTTGGATGCGGCCCTCTGGTGTAGTGATGTTCTCGAAGGTTGTACTATGCTCTGTAGGTAAATTAATTATGGGTATATCCGCGAGAGGTCCGAGAGGTAATTCGGCGCCCCAGGAGGTGACAATACCAACCCGCAAACCAAGAGCACGCGCCATCATACTTGAAAAAGTGGTTGTTCCACCGAGCCGTGGACCTTGCGGTGATTTATCAAGGGCGATATGACCGATCATTAGGTAATCTATGGGTTCAATACTCATCTGGCGATACATGCTTGAATTATACCTGAAGAAGAAATAAGAAGTGCATGCGGTATTCAGCCGCATGCACCGGTTAATTGTTTTTGAAAAAAGGGAAAATTCTATTCGGGGATGATGGAAACTTTACGGCGCGGATCCTCTCCGATACTCTCAGTAGTTACCTCTGGATTTTCCCGAAGTTCAATGTGGATAATCCTGCGTTCGCTGGCAGTCATCGGCTCCAGCACCTGCCGGCGACCTGTGCTAATGGCCTGGTCTGCCATGCGGCGTGCTAACTGCCGCAATTGATTCTCCCGCCGAATACGGTATCCCTCAATATCTACAATCAGTGGCATTGATCTGCCAATCTCCTTATTGATAATCAAGCTGGAGATATACTGCAGGGAATTCAACGTTTCTGCTTGACGACCGATCAGGTAGCTCAGATCATCCCCCTGGATGTTTACCCGGATAGGTACACGGTTGCGGGAGTCAGAATCTTCTAGATATTCGGAGGTAACAGTGGCGCGCACTTTCATTTTCTCAAGCAACTCGCTGACCACATCCCGGGCGATATCCAGGACGAAGTCATCACCGATGAATGGAGGCTCTTCTTCGGGAATATCCGCTTCAGCTTCTATCGTGGGTGTGGTTTGTTCGGAAGGAGAAGCATCCTCAGATACTCTCTCCGGGGATGCAAATTCAGGTTGTTCAGGGTCAGAAATGATGGTTAAGCGGATGCGTGCCTGGCGGTTACCCAGGCCGAAGAGACCCTTGCCACCCTCATCGAGGATCTCGATATCCACTGCATCCTGAGGCAATCCAAGATCAGCCAATCCTTTTTCGATGGCTTGATCGACTGTGGGAGCAATAATTTCTAAGTTAGTACGTTTATCATTCATATTTCATATTGTCATTACTTCTTTGAGTCGGAGGAAAACCGAGATGGTATGAGGTTTCTCCAATCCAGCTTACCCATGATACCGTATTGGAGGATACCAACCACGTTGCTGGTGACAAAATAAAGCGCCAGTCCAGAGGGGAAACTGTAGGCTAAATAACCCATGAAGAGCGGCATATACAGATTCATTGCCCGGCTCATATTTGCGCCTTGCTCACCGGTGGTCGAAGGAGGTGTCATCAGCCTGGATTGCAGGAAAGTCGTACCCACAACCAGAATGGCTAAGATTGGTAGAATAAAACCCGCAATTTCGATGCCATAATCTTTCTCAGGCAGGCTTAAGTCCAACCATAAGAAGTAGTTATTGAGGGGAATTAAGGCTGCCGCGTTGTAGAAGGGGTAGATATGCCTGGTCAGTTCGAGCAGCTGGATAGGAGTGACAGCCAAAGCCCGGATGATGGCTTGATAGAGACCAATGATGATTGGAAATTGAATTATGGTTGGTAAGCAAGAACCGAAGGGACTAACACCCATCTCCTTGTAGAGCGCCATTTGCTCAGAAGCTAATTTCTCACGATCACCCTTATGTTTCTTTTGAATATCTTGCCACTTCTTCGATTTCTGCATGTCTTGCATGCCGCGGGTGCTCTTGATCTGCGAAGCGGTTAACGGGTAGGTGATTAATCGCACCACAATGGTAAATACAATAATCGCCAAACCGAAGTTTTGCCCAAGGCCAGCATAAATCCACATCAGTGAATTTATCATTGGGTTTAGAATCAACGTGCTCCACAGGCCGGAAATACTTTCCATATAACTTAACCTATCTGGTTTCTAATTTTCCTTCAATTTCCTGGAGGAATGAAATCCCATTGTTTTATGCCATCTTCATCGTAAGCCACAAGCAGGTCGTCAATCTGGACAGCTGCGACCAGGATTAGACCATTCGAAGTTTTCGGGGAGGTGTATATTTTCCCATTTCCATCGGCTGGATCGACATTTTCTTCCCAAATTTTCTTACCAGATGTGTCGAATTTGTAGAGGATTCCTTGAATGTTGGCGAAGTAAATACTATCCTCGATCACCAGTGCAGATCCTACTATTTCTTCATCATCTAGCTCAGGTGAGCGCTGCCATTTCTGGGTGCCGTTATCCGCGTTAACCGCGTAGAAGTAACCATTCAAATCACCAAAATACAAAACGCCATCAGAAAATGTGGGGCCTGACCATATCCAGCCATCGTCTTGGGTTGAAAATTCCCAAATTATTGAACCATTTTCTGCATTTAAGGCAATTAACTTTCCACCAAATGTGCCCACATAAATTACACCATCATTATTGAAAGCAGGGGTACCAACGATCGCGCCACCCAATTCATTTGATCGCCATTTCTCGGATCCATTTTGTGGATCAACGGCATATACGGTGTGGTCCATCGAAGAAAGGAACAGACAATCGCATTCCTCGTTCGTCACTGGTTTTGCCCAGGATTCTCCCTCGGAGTTAAAAATCCACTGCAGGCGACCGTTCTGGTCCAATGAGTAGAGGTTTTCATCTGCTGCGGGTGCGAAAATTGATCCATTATCGACCAATGCACTGGCAATGTAGCGATTTTCAGCTTCTGGAAAAATCCAATTCTGAACACCAGACTCAGCATTAAGGCTGTACATGTTGTAATCGTAGCTACCCACAATCAGCTGTCCATCTTCGGCCAATGATGGATCGGCATAAAAGGTGATGTTGTTATCAGCTTCAGCAGGATAATGCCAGCGCTCAGAGCCATTGGTTAAATCGACAGCATACACTTGTGTGTTATAGGCGACATACGCATATTGGTCATCAACGGTCAGACCTGGCCAGCTGGTTGCTGTGTTTGCTGCTCCAGCACACGCACTGAAGGTCAATGCGATGCCGATGAATACTAGGATGAATAAATATTGTTTTCGTTTCATTCTTTGTTGGGAATTAGTCGATATGTTTATAAAGAATCATGGGATTGGATCAAATCCACCGGCATTAAAAGGATTGCAGCGCAGAATGCGCCAAATTGCTAGCCAACCACCTTTTATGACGCCGTGTTTATATATCGCCTGGTAGCCGTAATGTGAACAGGAGGGGTAAAAACGGCATGAGTTGGCGGGTAAGCCACGTGAGAGGGTTTTCTGATACATACGGATCAGCCCTAATAAAACCAGGCGTGGTAGGTATATCAGTCCAAGGGGTAGATCACGTACCCTGGGTTCGTTTGGATAATCGTGACCGTGATCGAAATGAAGTTCACTAGTCATAGGGTTTTTTCCAATAAATTTGCCCGGGAAAGCAAACTTATAAGTGCAGTTCCAATTTCATCAAAACTTGCTCCAGCCATTGGTTTACGGGCCAGGATCACCAGGTCCCATCCAGTAATGATGTTGGGGATTTGGGGTCGCATTGTCTCCCGAAGAATGCGTTTCGCCCGGTTGCGTTGGACCGCTTTCCCGATTGAGCGGCTTGCCGATACAGCGAATCGTGATGTGTCCATCTCATTCGGAAGAGCGATCAGCACAACAAGCGGGTGGGCATAAGACTTTCCGAAACGCCTCACCCGCTCGAAATCGGTGGTACTGGTCAAGCGAAACCTGCGCTTCAACAGAATGCCCTAGGATAACTGGTGCCTTTAGCCGTTCCAATTTGTTTTTTTGACGTGATTATTCTTCTTGACCCCTAATCGATAGCGTCCTTTCAGACGCCGTCTCTTGATTACTTTGCGTCCATCTGAAGTCGCCATTCGGGCTCGAAATCCATGCACCCGTAAGCGACGACGTATCTTGGGTTGATAAGTTCGTTTTGGCATGACACTTTCCTGTTTATGTTTTAGAACCCACCTTGCTGGAGGTTAAAGGAATAAATCTGAAACATCCGGGAAGAGGGGTTTTCTTTGTCAGCAGACAAGAAATGATTATACTCTATGCAGATATTTTGGTCAAATTCATTTTGTGTTCTCTATCACAAATATTTGGATATTAGATTTATTCCTTAGGTGATAGGTTATTCGTGGATATGAATTGTGATCCAAATAGCTTTTCAATGGATAGTAAGAACAATCAGCGGCTTTCGCCTAGAATTAGACTGACAGTTAGCTCCTGCCGATTACGAACTACCTGGATTGATACCTCTTCGCCAGGTTCGTGGGTAAATAAAGTATTGATATAGGTATGATCCTCATCCAGGGGGACATCGGCGATATGGGTGATGATATCACCTTCGTTCAAACCACTCATCGCGGCTGGACTGTCAGGATTCACATCTGATATGTAAGCGCCCCATTGAACCGGTAAATTATAAGCCTGGGCGATACGGGGTGAAATCGACTGCCAGCGGATACCCAAATGGGGACGGGCGAAATAACCCTTGTCCAGGATTTGCTCTGCGACAATACGGGCAGTGTTGATTGGGATGGCAAATCCTAACCCTTCAGCGATGGTATTGCTGCGCCCAGAACCCCGTACGACGAGGGTGTTAATGCCAATCACATCACCAGCTAAATTGACCAAAGGTCCTCCAGAGTTGCCCTGATTGATGGCGGCGTCTGTCTGGATAAGATCTTCCATAAGAAAACCATTGCCGGTATCGAGCGAACGACCAGTAGCACTGATCACACCAACTGTGACTGTATTTACAAAATCACCCAAAGGAGAACCAATCGCGATCACAGTTTCTCCTGGTTTGAGGTCATCCGAATTTCCCAATCCAGCGACTGCGGGGAATTCCCCGTTTGCCAAAAGAATCGCCAGGTCAGCATACATGTCTGTCCCCACGATTTGTGCTGGCAGTTCGACGCCGTCAGCGAGGATCACAGCGACCATTGAAGTACCTTCGACTACATGGTTGTTAGTAAGGATATAACCTTGGGAAGATATGACCACACCGCTCCCACTAACAGGGCGACCCGATATTTCTCCAACCACTGTCACCACGGTAGGAGCAACTGTTTCAACCGCATCGATAATCGAAGTTTCTAGTGAGGAAGTAGATATATCGAGATTTACCTGCTGAGTTGGTGTTGGCGGAATGGTATTCGTTGGAGTCGCTTCCACAGATTGCAGGTATGAAAATACGAATACGCCCCCAGCCATAGTTCCGATGAGGGCGGATATGCCAGCTACGATGCCGATAACCAGCAAATAGAGAATGGATCTGGTCGACATGGATTTATCGCCTGCGACCGCCCATCCCTCCAACCAAACTGGTGAAGTACAGCAGCTGCATGATCGATGTCAGCAGAGCAGCAACATAAGTAAAAGCCGCGGCGTTTAACACCTGGTTGACGCCTTTTTGTTCTTCTTTTCCAACAATGATCCCGGATTGAACCAGCAGCTCCTTTGCACGCGCCGATGCATTTAGTTCCACCGGTAAAGTAGCCAGTGCGAACAGAGCACCAGCGGAGAACACGATCACCCCTGCCCATGCCAGGCCGGACCACTGCATGAAGAGCCCAATGATAATGAACACCCAACCCAGGGTTGATCCGATATTTACAGCTGGGATGATGGCAGATCGTAATTTTAACGGGAAATATTGCTCGTTATCCTGGAGCGCGTGACCAAGCTCGTGGGCGGCGATCGCTACTGCTGCGACAGAGGCGGTCTGGTAAACACCTTGTGATAGCCGGAGAACTTTTTGACGAGGATCGTAGTGGTCGGTCATTTTTCCAGACACTGCTTCAACGCGAACATCATATAAACGTCCGGTTTTAATCAAACGTTCTGCTGCCTGTGCTCCGGTCATGCGGCTGCGAGTCCCGACTTGACTCCATTTCTTGTAAGATGAGCGCACATAATATTGGGCGAACAGCACAAGTGCGATCGCTGGCAGCATGTAGACCCAATAATTTACGTTATAAAACAACATCACTGCTCCTTTGGATTTTTCAAGGACTGGTTAATAGTTCGATGGCCTTATCGAGTTGAGGATCGATTTCTTTTAGGAAATCTTCCTCGGTGAATTCGATTTCGATATCTGGTACAACGCCTAACTCGTGAATAGTGCGACCGTTTGGAGTTAACCAGCGGGCGATAGTTACTCTCACCATTCCTTGCTCATCAACTAACGGGATCCAATTTTGTACAGAGCCCTTACCGAAGGAAACCGTTCCTACCAGTGTTCCCCTTTCGTAATCTTGAATCGCGCCAGCCACAATCTCAGACGCCGAGGCAGAACCATCGTTAATTAATACCACCAGCGGTATATCGGTAGCCAGGCCACCCATTACGGCCTCGAAGGTATCGCGGCTGCCATCCCCATATTCCTGGTACATAATCGCACCTTCGCCAATAAATTGTGAGCTGATCTCAACCGCAGAATCTCGCTCACCGCCAGGATTATTCCGCAGATCAAGAATCAAACCTGCAGGTTCTTGCTCCATCAGGTCTTCGAGAGCAGCAGCTAATTCCTCGGTGGCAGTTTCACTGAAGCTATACAGCTTGATATAGGCAATGTTTCCATCCAGCATTTCGTATTCGAGTACAGGAACAATAATCCGGGCACGTTCTAAGGTTACATCAAATGGTTCCTCCTCACCTTCCCGATATATTGTCAGGGTTAGCGAGGTGCCTGCAGGTCCGAGCACTTTGCGGATGACCAGATTTCCATCGATACCGGTCATATCCTCGCCATCGATTGCAATGATCTGGTCACCGGGCTGCAAACCAGCTTTTTCAGCTGGGGAATCTGGCATCGGGCTGACGATGGTCAGGTAATCTCTGGTCCCATCAACCCAGGCACCAATGCCCTCGTACCCACCTTCGAGGGGCACATTCGCCTGGCGGTACTGGTCTGGATCCATGTATGACGAGTGCTGGTCACCAAGAGAGTCCATCATGCCCTTGATCGCGCCCTGCATCATCAATTCATTACTTACAGGTTGGTCGATGTATAAATCGTGGACCAGCTCCCAACTCTGCCAGAAAGGATCGAAAAGTTCTTCGAGATCTGCCGGGGTGCTGGTGGCTTGCGGGGGAGAAGTCTGCAGGATATCTTCAACGGTTTCCTGAAGGATAGTTGAGGCAGTGGACACCGCGGACGATGTTGAAGCTTGCGGTGTTTCGCCATCTGTTACCTCACCACCTGTTGCCTCACCACCTGTTACCCCACCACCTACGAGCATACCAATAGAGAACGACCCCAATACTAAAAGCAGCACGATAACTGCTGCCCCACCAATTAACAGGATTTTTTTACTCATATTATCTCCAGTGATCAATAAACCTAATTCATTATAAAATTACCATACAATGATTAGAATAAAATAAGATCAAGGCAAGTAAAAGATCAGAATTTTAAGAATTGGTTTAGGTATGTTTCAAATGAGGTCGGATCGTTTACTTGTTCGACATAAGTTAAAAGCGCATCGCCATCGATCTGGTAAAGTGGGTGACAAGAGGTCGGCAAGGCTCCCTGGGGGGCATGGACAACCGCATCGACGAATTGGGTTATCAGGTCAGCCCGATCCAGCTGCTTGACGATTTCTTCGGCGGTAACGATCACTTTATCCGCGGCCAGGGTCAGCTCTTCATCGACAGCTTTGTTTGCGCCAATGATCGCATTGCCTTCATAATCAGCTTTGATGGCATGAATCACAGCTACATCAGGTTTAATGGCAGGAAAGGCGACTAATTCCTCGTTGGTATAGGGGTCCGTGATGGTGCGAACATCCGGGCGCAGGTGAAGTAAATCAGTACCCAACCAAGCTCTCGCTGGCATAAATCCAATACCCGCCAAACAGGCGCGCAGCCCGAGTGCAATGCTGGCTTCTGTTTCCTCGATCACCTTTATTTTCCCCCGGTTCGCATAATGGGTAAACATCGGTGCCAGTCCAAATATCTCCAGCCCAAAATAACAAGAGCGGACATTATTCACGATTCCAGCGCCAACCAAAATATCGCTCTCAAATCCAGCGGTAAACGATAACAGGGTTAGTTCTTTGGGTTCTCCAGTCTCTCGATAGTGATTTATCAAAGCTTTGCAGAAAGCAACAGGTCTCCTGTAATTGGTCATCCCGCCCAGCGCCAGCATGCCACCCGAGGGGATCATTTGGATGGCTTCCCGATAAGTTGTTCTCTTGTCAATCATCTTTAATAATTTGCTCATCCGCTGAATCGATTTTTTCCTTACCCGATTGAAGACCAGAAACGATTTCGGAGAGCTCCTTGAGGGCATCGTCTTCATCCTGCCAGGGGTTCCGAGCGCGTCGCGCGGCTTTACGCATTAAATCGATGGTGGTAACTTCGTTTCCCCGTCGAACAGAGAGGTAAATGATGACATTGAACAAGATTACTGCACCCACTGTCAGAACTATTACCAGGAATGCTCTATCCAGGTCCATACGATCTCGCTCCAGTGAATGGGTAAGTTTGGAGAATTAATTTGATTTGCCACCGCCTGACCATAATTGAGGGAAGCTATTGGGAAGATCATTTATGTTTTCAATGGAATAATTCGCCTGCGGGTATTCTTCAGCACTACCAACCAGAACCGTTGTGAATCCCGCCCGGTGTGCAGGTATCAGGTTGCGGAGGGCATCATCAAGCAGTACACAATTTCCTGGATCAGGTTCACCTGCCAGGTCTAAAGCACGCAGGTACGCTTGTTGGTCGGGTTTGCATAGAAATCCAAGGGCGCGTACATCGATAATTCCTGAAAAACAATTTTCTAATCCAAGTACTTTGATGACTCTATCAGCATGATCGGCATCCGCATTGGTAAAGATCCATTTCCTTTGCGGTAAACTGTCCAGCATAATCCGCAGCTGTGGATTTGGTGAGATATATTGCTCCAAAGGCAAATCGTGGACGTAAGCTAGATAAGCGTTCTCATCTACAGCATGGTGGATTTGGAGACCACGCAGGGTTGTACCGTAGGTCTCAAAATATGATTGACGGATTTCTTGGATTTCATCTGGGGAAAATCCAAGTGCATCGCGCAAATAATCTGTCATGCGGATCCGGATGGCTTCCCAGAGACCGCTTGTGTTGGGGTATAAGGTGTCATCCAAATCGAAGAATAATACCGACCAGCTCATCAACTAATTATAAGGGATACTGGGCCAGGAATTTAATGATCCTAGCCAGAATGGATTGTAGAAATGATATCCAGATCGGTCTCGTGATCTCAGCCACCTGATATAATTTTTGCATGCACATCCATATTTTAGCGCCCGAGGTTGCTTCCCAAATTGCTGCAGGAGAGGTGGTCGAACGTCCGGCTTCTGTAGTCAAAGAGCTGGTGGAGAATTCGCTGGATGCAGGTGCAAAACAGATCACCATCAGTATCAAAGAGGCTGGCAGACGTGTTATTGAAGTCTCAGATGATGGTTCGGGGATCCAAACCGATGAACTTCATTTAACTGTCTCCCGGCATGCAACCAGTAAACTATTTACTGCTGAAGATTTATTTAATATCAATACATTGGGATTCCGGGGAGAGGCTCTGGCTTCAATTGGATCGGTTTCTCACCTATCAATTACCTCTCGAACCTCAGACTCTGACCTTGGTGCGAAGCTGAAAGTGGATGGCGGGCATATGTTTGCTATTGAACCAGTGGGTACATCTGTTGGCACCGTGGTTAAGGTGGCTGATTTATTCTATAATGTCCCTGCCAGGTTGAAATTCCTTAAAAAAGATGTCACCGAACGCCGGCACATTGAAGAATTTGTAACTCGTTACGCCCTGGCATATCCTGAGGTGCGCTTTCAGCTGCGCCAGGATGATCGCATAACGGTTCAGACCAGTGGTAGTGGTGATCGGCGTGAAGTACTGGCCTCATTGTATAGTGTGGAACTTGCCCAGCAAATGCTGGAAGTGCTGGCGGAATATGAGCACTTATCGGTAACCGGCTTCACCAGTGCCATATCCCACACACGTTCTAATCGGCGAGAGATTACCATATTCATCAATGGGCGCTGGGTCCAGGATTCTGCTTTGGTTACGGCAGTTGTCCAGGCTTACCATACTTACTTGATGGTTGGGCGATACCCGCAAGCGGCGTTATTCCTAAAAATGCCCCCAGAAATGGTGGATGTTAATGTCCATCCTACCAAAGCGGAAGTCCGTTTCCGTGAGCGGGATCGGGTTTTCAGCGCGGTCCAGCGTGCTACGAGACGGGCTTTGCTGGCGCATACACCCGTGCCAGGCATCGGAATGAATTCACCTGGCATGCCGGATTTAGATTACGAGTTCAGCCCAACAAGACAATCTTGGGTCTCTGTCGATCAAGAAATCCAGCAAACAGCACTGAGCTGGGAACCAGAAGGTGAAAAACCGGAAAATTCTGGAGTGCCTTTACTGCGCCTTGTTGGCCAGATTGCAGCTGCTTATCTGGTCGCTGAAGGTCCTGATGGCCTTTACCTGATTGACCAGCACGCTGCTCATGAACGCGTCCTATTCGAACGTTATCTTGAAGAAAGACAGGAATCCATCCCCTCCCAAACTCTATTGCAACCTGCAGCGGTTGAATTTTCCGCTGCAGAAGCAGGTTTGATCACTGACCAGCTGCCGATATTAACGGAGTTGGGTTTTCAGGTTGAAGGCTTCGGATTGAACACTTTTCTAGTACGGTCAATTCCCCAGATTCTAATGGGCATTGAGCCCAGCGCAGCGCTACGCGTTTTGGTTGAAGATTTCGAAGAGGATGAGAAACCTCTGCAATCGGAACAGGAAGCCAAAATTATCGCTCGTATCTGCAAGCGCGCCGCGGTGAAAGCAGGGAAAATATTATCGGTGGACGAGCAGCGCGCCCTGCTCAATGATCTTGAAAAATGCCAGGCGCCACGTACATGCCCTCATGGGAGACCGACCATGATACATCTATCAGTGGATTTGCTGGAACGTCAGTTTGGGAGGCGAGGGGCGCGTTAACCTATTTTTACCGGAAGGTGGACCGAGAAGGTTGTCCCAATACCTACTTCACTCTGTACACTAATATGACCATCATGGGCTTCAACAATTTTCTTGCAGATTGCTAATCCTAAGCCAGTACCCTGGACCGATTTCTCTGTCGTTTGTGAACGGTAAAATTTATCGAAAAGATGATCGATCTCGGCTGGCCTGATGCCTTGTCCGGTGTCATTCACAGAGATCACCAGTTCATCCTGTTTACTGTGTCCTGATACGGTGATCGTTCCGGAAGGTTTATTATAATTAATGGCGTTGCTGATCAAGTTGAGCAAAGCTTGCTTGATTTTGTCCTGATCACCTTTGATGGCTGGTAATTCATCCGGTACATATAAGTTTAAACGCAGGTTTTTTTCACTGGCTTTACCATGCATCAAGCCCACGCATTCCTTCAACAGTTGTGTGGGATCGAACAATTCTGAATGGAATGGTATTCTGCCTGATTCCAACCGGGCGAGATCTAAGAAGGATGTGGTCATATCGATCAAGCGGGTAGTTTC
>JALHTN010000315.1 GCA_022865865.1 Anaerolineales bacterium | reverse complement strand
GTCTACCTGCGTATGCAGGCTGAGCGCCAGCGGGAGTCATCGCTCTTCCGCGCAGAGGGCGAGGAGCAGGCGGCCATCCTGCGCGCTCAGGCGGACCGGGAGCGGACGGTCATCCTGGCCGAGGGCTACGCCGAGGCCCAGAGCCTGCGTGGCGAGGGCGAGGCCTTTGCCATCAAGATCTACGCCGCAGCCCTGGAGCAAGACCCGGAGTTCTACGCCTTCATCCGCCGTCTGGAAGCCTATAAGATCACCCTGAAGGAAGGCGACTCCATTATCATTCCGGCCGACTCCGACTTCTTCCGCTACCTGACCAGCGGCGCGCTGGTGCCGGCCTTTGGCGAGGAGGAAACCGCCGGCGAAGCGGGTGAGTGAGGGGTCATAGGGCTGCCTGCGGAGTCGGTAATTACAGCACTATCATTAATAGCCCCCAAGAATGATTGATATCCAAAAATTTCTTTCTCTGTTTTAGGCGGGAATGCTTTGCGAGTGATGCGCAGGTGGGGAAACTTATAGTCATATCCTTTGGAAGCTTCGAGGTTCTCTTCTACAAGGCGAGAGACATACTGTCTGAAAAGTGTTGCGTCCACAGAGTGGGCAACGATGTGGTTCCGGACAACCTCGACGGCAACCGGGAGAAGCTCCATACCAGTCGCATACCAACCTCACCTTCATTCTTCTGTGTTGCATTGGTAGTTGAATCCAAGTCAAACAATAATGTTACCGAAAGATCATTTTACCAAGGATTTAGAGCGGGACCCTCCACCAGCAAAGAGATATCATCGAAAACACCAGGAACAGCTTTGGGCAGATTGAAGGCCGCATTGTAGTGTGTGAACTGGCCCTCAAGCCATGCGCCTTGAATTAATAAGATCTGTTTTTCCAAGATTTAATCGGGATATAATTATTAAGCAAATCGCTGTTCAGAGAGGATCTGCCATGCAAATTACCAAAGCAGAAGTAACTCCAATCACGCTGAAGCTCAAACAGCCGGGGGCAATGACGCTGATGCCGGAGATCGAGGACATCCTGGTAATATTTATCCGTTTGGAATTGTCCAGCGGGCAAAGCGCATGGGGCTGCACAGTTTCCCATCCAGATATCACCGGTGATCACCCGGACCAGGTGCTCAAAGCCTGTCAGGATTGTGCTGAACTGGTGCCTGATTTGCATCCGACCAATATTGAATATTCACTCGACCAATTGGTCCCCCTGGTGGCGGATGCGCCAACCGCGATGTGTGCTTTTGACCTGGCATTTCACGATTTGCTGGGCCTGGCCAGCGGTATGCCGCTTTACCGCCTGCTGGGAGGGTACCGCAATACGATCCAGACATCGGTAACAATCCCGATTGGATCAGTTGAGGAAAGCGTCTCGACCGCTCGAGCCCGCGCCAAATCCGGGTTCAGCATGCTGAAAATTAAGGGCGGCGGCGATCCAGAGCTGGATGTTCGCCGGGTAAGAAACATCCAGCGCGCACTGCCCAACCATATTCTGCGCCTGGATGCGGATGGGGCCTATTCGGTCCAGGCCGCTATTGATGTGGCGCGAGCCCTGGAAGGCAGGATCGAGATGCTGGAACAGCCCACTCCCGCGGATGATCTGGATGGGTTGTGCCAGGTGAAAGAGCAAAGCCCGGTGCCGATACTGGCAGACCAGAGTGCCAGGGGACCCGAATCGGTGCTGGCGATCGCTGCACAGGGGATTGCCGATGGGGTCAGCGTTAAATTGGCGACCTGCGGCGGTTTGCGCTGTGCCGGACAGATTGACGCCATAGCCCGGGCAGCCAAATTGTTTACCATGGTAAGCTGCTTGATCGAACCCGCCCTGCTGATCGCGGCCGGATTGAGCTTTGCCCTTTCCAGCCCGAACGTGCAGTATGCGGATCTGGACGGCTATCTGGAGCTGGAGGATGATCCCAGCCTGCCGAGTTTTAACCTGCAGGACGGCTGGCTGACAGCCAGCGAGGTGCCTGGACTGGGCTGCACCGTGAATCTCAGTTAATCTGATTGAATTTCCCCAAATTTCATATCCTGGCTTTTTTATATATCTCTCTCTGTGTTAAAATTTGGCAGTGATTGAGATCAAGGATTTGCAGAAAGTGATCGATGGCCAGACGGTGATTGATATCCCATCAATATCCGTGAATCCAGGTCAGATCGCGGGATTTTACGGTCCGGTGGGCAGCAAATTGGGGGTGATATTTGAACTGCTTACCGGGCAGGAACATCCAACCGCAGGTACGGTCAGCATCTCAAAGGTCGATCCCTTCCACGACCGCGAGGTATTCAGCCGCCAGGTGGGGGTACTGTTCGCAGAAGATAATCTCTATTCCCGCCAATCCGTACACGCAAATCTGGATTTTTATCGCCGCCTGTACCAGCTACCGCCGGAGCGGGTCGAAGAGGTGCTGATGGTAGTTGGCTTAGCCGATCAAGCCAACACCAGAGTTGAGAAGTTGAATCCCAGCCTGGTGCGGCGCCTGGCATATGGCAGGGCAATCTTACATCAACCAGCGGTATTGCTTCTGAATGAGCCTTTCAGAGAATGTGATCTGAATTGTGTGTCTTTGATCAGCAAGCAGATCCAGCAGCAAGGACAGGACGGCACCACCATCCTGATACTGACCCATGATAACGAGCAAATCCACGAGTTGTGTGAAGTGGTCTATCGTTTTGATCAGGGCAGCGTGGTTGATATCTACCAACCGGGTGATGAAGAGCGGGAAAGTTTACCGTTTAAAATCCCTGCCAGACTGGAGCATACCGTGGCACTGGTCGATCCCGCAGATATCTATTTTGCATACGCCCAGGATGACCGCACCTTCCTGCAAACCGAAGATGGCAGCCTGCCAACGCAGTTCACCATGACCGAACTTGAACAGCGCTTAGCGCGAAGTGGATTTTTCCGAGCACACCGCAGCTATCTGGTAAACCTGCAGCTGGTTAAAGAAGTGATCCCTTATACCCGGGATAGTTTCAGTTTGCGTTTGAAAGACCCTGAAGGGACGAAAATCCCCTTGAGTAAATCAGCTGCTAAGGAATTGCGGGACATCTTAGGGTATTAATCTGCACTGAGTAAAAATAAAACACCCAATTCTATGTGCAGTTTGGTGGATTTGAGTACACTCGTTACGTCTTTTTTCACACTTTCATAACCCATTATCAGTCGCCATTCACCCCCATATTCAGGCTGATTACCGCTTGAAATAGCCTTTCGCCGCGTTTTTGTTGCAGTGTGTTTTCCTTTTAACTATACTGAGACCAGAAATCCAAACCATAAACAGAAACCTCGTTGGATGAAAGTCCCACTAGTTTCAAAAGGAGTTGTAAACATGATTGATAAAAGATCACTGGCGTTTATTGTCTTTTTGGTCGCTGGCATAATTTTCTGGTTAATGACAGACAATTCTGTTTTATTCATCCTATGGATTGCTATAAGTGCCGCGTATAAAAGGAAGGCTTTAGGGATTACCGACAAATAAACAGTGCAAATAGTTAGGAGAAATATTATGATAGCAATCGAAGTGCAAGACCTGACCCGCGATTACAACAGCGAGAGAGCCGTGGATGGGATCAATTTTAAGGTGGACCAAGGAGAGATCTTTGGCTACCTAGGACCCAATGGGGCCGGAAAAACCACCACCATCCGCATCCTGACCGGGCAGCTGCGCCCGTCAGCTGGCTCCGCTAAGGTGATGGGCTGCGATGTGGTAGCTGATCGGGAAGCGCTGAAACCCCAGATTGGGGTAGTATTCGAAAGCCAGAATTTGTACGAACGGCTTTCCGCCCGGGATAATTTGAACTTCTATGCCCGTCTTTACCGCGTGGATAGATCTCGTGTTGAACAAGTTCTTGAACAGATAGGATTGAGCAGACGGGCGAAAGATAAAATCAGCACCTATTCAAATGGTATGAAGCAGCGGCTGCTGATCGGCCGGGCTTTACTTCACGAGCCACTGGTGCTTTTCCTGGATGAACCCACCCGCGGTCTGGATCCAAATATTGCCCGAGACATTCGCCAAATTGTTGCTGAATTGGCTCAGGCTGGAATGACCATCTTCCTGACCACGCACTACATGGAAGAAGCTGACCAGCTCAGTGACCGGGTGGCGATCATCGATCAGGGACGAATCGTTGCACTGGATGAACCAGAAGTACTCAAGGCTGAGTACAGTGAAAAAGATGGTACAACTTTAGAAGATGTCTTCGTCCAACTGACCGGCAGGCACCTGGGACGAGGGAGTGAAGAGTAATGAAGAAAATAAGTGGATCGTTATATATCGCCTGGACGATTGGGCTAAAAGATGTCCGGGATGCCTTCATGAATAAAGCCACGCGAACGAACATCCTGGTGTTGATTGGAATGGTGATTTTCTTTTACTTTATGAGCACGCTGCGCCCGTTCGACAAGCGGGTGGATGTCGTGGTCATGGATGAAGGATCCTCCAGTCTGAACCTAGACAGGACTACCCTCAAGGATGGATCAGAGTTCAGGTTTCAGCAAGCCACCTCTTTCACCGAATTTGATAAGAGGATGGCTTACCAGGATTTGGGTGTGGTTCTCCCTGAAGATTTTGACCAGCTGCTTGCATCTGGTAGTGAATTCACCCTGACGGGCTACATTCATTGGGCCAAGAGAGGCCAGGTAACCGAACTTGAAAATCAATATTCAGCCATGTTTTCCGAGCTGCTGGGTGTGCCGGTTAAGGTGGCGATTGGGGATAATATCCTGCTGCCACCATTTGATGCACTGGGGATGGCTTCAACAGCTGCATTTCATATCTACTTCGCCATTTTTTTTATGGCTCTAACCGTGGTTCCATTCTTAATCATCGAGGAACGAAAATCCAAGACAATGGAAGCGCTTTTAGTATCACCAGCCAGCCCAGGGATGGTTGTTATCGGAAAAGCGATTGCTGGCCTGGTGCTGGTGATCGCCATTGCAGGTTTATCCGTTGCCTTGAACGGCATCTACATCATCAATTGGGGCTGGGCTGCTGCAGGATTCTTATTAACAGCCTTGTTTGCCATTGGATTGGCATTATTGCTCGGCACCTTGGTTCGCTCTCCCCAGCAGATTACGCTGTGGACACTGCCGATCATCCTGGTTTTCCTCGTGCCAGGGTTTTTTGCCGATGAACCTAATTTGACACCCGTTGCGAAGTCGATTTTCTCATGGCTGCCGAGTGTCGCAATTAATAGAATTATGGGCTTCTCTGTATCAGATGGTGCGGTTGGGTCAATAATTGGTATAAATCTGGCGATCGCCATCCTGAGTATCTTGGTAATTTATGCCCTGGTGATCTGGCAGATCCGCCGCTCCGATCGCTAAAAATTGTGATCACAGGTATGTTGGTGATCACAATAGATCATAAGACGAGAAAATATAATGTTTGAAAACTTGCATATCGTATGGACCATCGCTGTGAAAGATATCCTCGACGCGATCAAAAATCGCTTCGTCCTCTACCAGATCATCGCTGTTTCGGTGATATTGGTATCAATCAAGGGATTAGGTCTGATCATTCAGCCCCCTTACACCCAGGTCATTGTTTTCGATCCAGCTGGATCAAACCTGTCGGCAATGCTTGAAGAAAGTTCAGATTTCGGTGTTTCCCAAACGGCATCTTTGAAGGAGCTGCAGCAGTCGATCAGCAACATGGGTTTTGGACTGGGAGCGGAGATGGGAATAGAAATTCCTCCCGGGTTTGATGTAAATTTCGAAAATGGCGAGCAATCTGAAATTTCCGGCTATGTATCCTGGGCAAACCGCAGAAAAGCAGCTGGCATTCAATCTGAGATGGAAGCTGCACTTCAGGATCTGACCGGCAAACCCATCAAAATTAATATTGATGGAAATATCATCACCCCACCCGGGGAGATCGGGCTGCTGGTTGGAATAGTTACCATATTCGCAGTCACCATAATCCTGAACATTGGAATCATCCTGGTGCCAGCATTGATGCTCGAAGAAAAACAAAACCGCACCCTGGATGCACTCCTGGTATCACCCGCCAGCATCGGTCAGGTTGTGGCTGGAAAAGCACTGGCCGGTACATTTTACATCCTGGTAACTGCGGCGATTGTATACCTGATTTACTGGTCCGGTGTCTATCACTGGGGTGTGACAGCTCTGTTTGTGATTGG
>JALHTN010000002.1 GCA_022865865.1 Anaerolineales bacterium | reverse complement strand
CACAGGTGGTTCTGCGGTGGCTACGATTGACATCCTGAAAAAATGGGGGGTGAGCAAGATCAAGTTTATTGGTATCCTTGCCGCCCCTGAAGGTATCCAGCTGATGCAGGAACGTCACCCTGAAGTTCCCATCCACCTGGGAGTGATCGATGAAAAGCTCAATGATAATGGATATATCCTCCCCGGATTGGGAGATGCCGGAGACCGCCAATTTGGTACCGGCTGAGGAGTGTTCGAACCTGGGATGCCCAGTCGGCTGATCTCTCAATCACCACGATACCAAATCAGGGCGATCATCATAATCGCCCTGTTAATGATCATTATGATGGTCAGCTGTAAACCTCAACCAGGATCGCAAACCAGCACGAGTTCCACTTCCACTCAACAAACCCCTCTCGAACCAAACCCAGAACCAGGATCTTCAGCTACCGGGGAACCTACCTCAATAAGTGAGCCACCACAGGCAACCCCTCCTATCACAGAAGTCCCAACCAAAACCACTTCAGCACCATCTCCAACGGGATCACCAGAAATTGAGTCTGAATCGACACCCTTTGTACCCATCCTTGGTGGGGCCGACAAGATCGCCTTCATCGAGCAGAACGAGATTTGGATGGCGGGTCTGGATGGCAGCGCCTTAGTCCAAATCACTGACGACGGCTTTGAAAAATCATCTTTGCAATGGTCACCTAACGGTGAAAGATTGTTCTTCATCTCAGAATTATGCATCCACTTCATCAATATAGACACCATTAAGCCTGAAACTCTGGCTTGTTTTGATCAATCCGGACGTTTAGATTCTTTCCAAATATCACCCGATGGAACTCAAGCTGCTATTAGCTTGGATGGTGAACTTTATGTGGTCCCTTTTGATGAAGCGAAGCTGCGCCAAGCCCGAACAGGAGCAGATTTAACCGAGATCGGAAACTGTGAAAGCCTGGCCCCCTACAAACACCGGCAATCGATGGTGCTGGTCAACAAGGCTTATTGGTCCACTGATGGAGACCGTCTTGCGATCCTGCGCCAGGCATCTGATGCAGATGAACAGGTTGAACTGATCCAGATGCTGGATGTTTCCAGGTGTATTGCCCCTTTACCGAGATTGGATGAATTTCCCGCCACCCGCTTTGAGATGGAAAATTACGCCCGGAGTCCAATCATCCAGAATTTTGCCTGGGATGGCGGCGATTTATTCGCATTGTCCGACTTCAAACGCAATGATGGATACGGGGATCTGTGGATTTACAACACACACCTGCATACTGGGTTTAAGGCTAATCCGGTAGCAGGGAAATGCTGTTATCGTGACCCAGTTTTCAGTCCAGATGGAAAATACCTGGCATTTGCGTTTCAGGATGCCAGCTTCGCACCTGATGCGAGGGCTGTTTTATACTACATCCCATATGCAGCTTTGGACAGCAGCCTGGTTTTTCCACCCCTATCCTTACCGGCAGATTTTTTCGCCGAGCAGCGCTCAAAGCCGCAGCCAGTTTTGCGAGGTGCTCCTTGAAACTGGATTATTGATTCGTTTGTTATTGTGAAGTAGTCACCACCCAACCTGGATCAAATCTTAGGCCTAATCATTTCTGCTGTAGGATCAACGAATACTTACTATTTGGATATAATAGTCCCCCATGAAGCCGCTATCTCTTAAGAATATTGAGGCATATCGCCGGGATACCTATCGTTTATCATCCGGAAATCGGATCAAAACCCGGGAAGAGGCAATCCAATTTGCGAACCAGCGCGGGTTTATCTTTTT
>JALHTN010000314.1 GCA_022865865.1 Anaerolineales bacterium | reverse complement strand
TGATCTCAATCATCAGGTTGCTGATCTGTATGGGGCGATCACCACACCACATCTGTTTGTACTGGACACTAAAGGGTTCTTGCGCTACCAGGGAGCTTTTGATGATGTCACTTTTCGGCAGCCAACTCCCACTCTGAATTACCTGTACCTGGCTGTTGAAGCCATTCGTAATGGTTTTGCACCCGAGCCAGCCAAAACACCTCCCTACGGCTGCACCATCGTGCGTGCATTACCATAAAAGACTTCCCTATATATAAACAAATTCTTCTTACAAGCATAATTTATTCCACTTCTCAAAAAATGCAGCTTGATCCTGGTTCCTTATCGCCGAAAGTTCATCAGAATTGGGTTAAAGATATGCCAGTTGAGTTTATTGGCATTAGAAAGGATTAATCTTTATCGCAGGCTGCCTTAGTGGCAAGAGCATCAAAAATCGAGTAGAATCGGTTGAGCAAACCTGCTCATGAGCAGATTAAACCAAGGAATTCATATGAGTGATAAAGATTCAGCTAAAAATGTCATCGACTCATACAGGAAAAGGCGCCAGAATACCACGCCGTTCCTGATCGGAGGCGCTGCGATTGTGCTCATCGCCGTGGGGATTGTGGTCCTCGTGCTGTGGTTGACGGGCTCTGATGGACCTTCTCTATCTTTCATCGCCAGCCACACACCTACCGCGACAGAGACTGCTACACCAACAGCAACTGGTACCGCTACACCTACGGCAACCAATACCCCAACGGTAACGACCACACCAACTGCTTCTGCAACGCCGACAGCATCAGGACCATTTATTTATGTCGTTGTTGAAGGGGACACTCTTGACTCGATCGCCGCACAATTCGATGTAAACGTTCTTGTCCTGATGGCGTTAAACAATATGACGGATAGCTTGATCCGGGTTGGAGATGAGCTGCTGATCCCCAATCCAGATCTCGCGTTGGATACTCCCACCCCTATCCCAACAGGGTGGCGGGGTACCATCGAGTACCGCATCGCTGTAGGAGATACATTAGAATTGATCGCGGTCCGCTTCTTCAGCACAGTCGAATCAATTATGGAAGAAAATGAGATCGATAATGCCAACGAGATTCTGGTAGGGCAGATTCTTGTAATCAAGGTCAACATCGCTACACCGGTTCCAACCAGTACTCCCAGACCTTCCTTACTCACTCCTTCACCGACACCATAAACGAGCTTAACCGATAATAAAAATCCGCAGAATTTAGTCTGCGGATTTTTTTATTTTCCTATCTCTCGATTTTTGGATTTTTACCAGCTGCTCCACATCTAAGGCAAAGAGCGGCTCACATCTGCAATCCGCTCCAAAATCTGAGCAGCTTCCTGATCACCTGCTATATGGACTCGCCCATCGAAATCGACATGGGTTGGGATAAGTTGATAGTCCACCAGCTCTGTTCCCTGGAAAGTGGCTAGCAGGATAACTCCTTGCTGGTGGTGCAGATCCCAATTTTGATCGAAGACAAAATTTCCCAGACCATAGAAAACCATCACATCTTCGATCTCTTGAATGGCTTGGATGACATGCGTGTGATTCCCAACTACCAGATCAGCTCCCGCCTCGACTGCCAGCTGTGCCAGGTTTCTTTGGGACCAGTTAGGTGTGGGTACATCCTCTGGACCCCAATGCGGCATCACAATCACCACATCCGAAACCTGTTTAGCAGAGTGGATCGCTGATCTCAAGTTTTCCTCATTCAACACCGCAATCCCAGGATTATCTGCTGTAGCAAAAGTGATCGGTTCCAGCTGACCTAATGAAACAAATCCAAAACGCACATCATTGACCTCAACCACAATGGGTTCTATCGCCTTCTGCAGGTTATCTCCAGCGCCTACAGGTGTAATTCCTACCCTATCTAAATTATCCAGTGTGTCGAAGAAGGCCTGATCCCCACAATTGCTCAATCCACAGTTCTTGATGTGATTGGTTGCCACACTCATCAAGTCAAATCCAGCGTGCGCGAGAGCATCCGCATTCTCTGAACCGCCAACCAAGACATAGGTGGGGACACAACCCGTGTGCGGAGGATAATCACTGATCGTAGCGTTTAAGGTTCCAATAGCCAATTCTGCTTGCTGAATGACTTCACGAACTTCATCAAACAGGTAATCGCTATCCTGATACTCATCGATAGCCGCTTGCACGCAGCGTGCGGGTACAATTACCCCGGTAAAAAGCAGGGTGGTCAGTGGGACGGGGGTTGGAGTATGGGTGCTCGTTGGTGCAGGAGGTTCGGTGGCTGAGATGGTTGGCTCAGGTGTGTGAGTATGAGTCGCTGGTATTTGAGTCGCTTGCGCAGTGGGGATTCCTTCGATTGTTTTCGCTCCTGTACTCGCTGTTGGCTCGCTGAATTCCGAGCTCAGCTCAGCTGTTGAATTCGGCGAAAGCTGGCAGGCAGCTAGCAGAAATACGAAACCTATAACTAATCTATTACGCATAACAGGCCACTGTGTCGAAAAATTTACTCACCCTCCCAGGGCAAAGCGGATTTCTTCAAGAACAGAAGAATCTTCTTCCTTAATTATCGCTTCACCCAGCGCTTGCTTAGCCCGGTCATCACCAATTCTTCCCAATGCCCAGGCAGCATGACCACGAACCAGAGACTCGGGATCGTCTGATAGAGATTTGATTAATTGTGAAACGGCAGAGGTGGACTTTGCATTACCCAGTGCCACCGCGACATTGCGCAGGTAGCCCCGGCGCTTGGCGCGTTTAATGGGGCTGCCCTTGAACTTGCGATTAAATTCCTGGGGTGAAAGTGCCAGTTCTGAAATTAAATCAGGTTCTACCAGTGGGTCCTCCACCGGGTTTGTTTGCGGTTGGTGTGCAAAGCGCTGGTTCCAGGGGCAAACCTGCTGGCAAATGTCACATCCAAAGATCCAGTCGCCCAGCTGTGGGCGGATATCTCTGGGAATCGATCCCTTGAGTTCAATCGTCAGGTATGAAATGCAGCGGGAGGCATCGATGGTTCTATCCAGCTGTATGCAGGCCGTCGGGCACGCTTCAAGGCAGCGGGTGCAGGTGCCACAGCGATCCGCGCTAAAAGGGATATCGGGTTCAAGATCAAGCCCTAAGAAAATTTCGGCC
>JALHTN010000313.1 GCA_022865865.1 Anaerolineales bacterium | reverse complement strand
CGAGACAACAAGCGCTGAGAGTAGACCGGCACGGGAAGCCCGTTACAGCGAAGCCCCGCTGTTGGTCGGGGTAACGAGTGCGCTGGCCAAGAATGTCCAGCGAACAGAGGTGGTACCGCGGAAGTATGCCCTTTCGTCCTCGTCATGGATGAAGGGTATTTTTATTTAACGATTCAATTACCGGGACATTTGAGTATGAATCCGCTCAATTCAAGCCTGGAGGTAATGGAGGTCAAGATGCTTTTACCTAAAAAATACTTTCCCGCTGAGACAGAACCCAAACTGCAAGCATTATGGGAGAAATCTGGTGTTAACCAGTTTAAAGCGAATGATGAGCGACCGGTATATTCGATCGATACACCACCACCGACCGTTTCTGGAAATTTACATCTAGGTCACACATATTCTTACACCCATACCGATATCTTCGCTCGATTTCACCGCATGCGTGGAGAAAACGTTTTCTACCCGATGGGTTTCGACGATAATGGTCTGCCAACCGAACGGCTGGTTGAGAAAAAGCTGGGCATCAGGGCATCCCAAATTGACCGCCAGCATTTTATTGAGAGATGTCAGGAGGAAAGCGAGCGCGTTGAACACGATTACCAGGATCTCTGGCAGCGCCTCGGTCTATCAATCGACTGGCGCTATTCGTACCGCACGATCGATCATTGTGCACGCCTCACCTCTCAGAGGTCGTTTATCGATCTCTACAAAGCAGGGCTGGTATACCGGCAGGAGGCGCCCACCATCTGGTGCCCTGAGTGCAGCACAGCCATTGCCCAGGCGGATGTGGACGACATGCAGCGGGAGAGCGAACTGGTCACCCTGGTGTTCCGCCAAACAAACGGCGATCCGTTGCCCATTGCCACCACCCGCCCAGAATTGCTGCCAGCTTGTGTTGTAATTTTTGTGCATCCGGGTGATGAGCGCTTCTCTGATTTCCAGGGAAAGATTTTCCAGGTTCCGTTATTCGAACAATTTGTCACCGTAAAAGCGGACCCAGCCGTAAACCCGGAAGTGGGTACCGGAGCAGTGATGTGCTGCACCTTTGGCGACACGATCGATAAGCATTGGTGGTACACCCACCAGCTCGACCACATCGAAGCCATCGATCGCCAGGGCAAACTTACCCAGGCAGCCGGAGAATTTGCTGGCTTACCAGTGAGTGAAGCTCGCCAATTAATCAAGAACCGCTTAGATCAAAATGGATTCCTTCTGGAACGACAACCTACCTCCCAGGTTATTCCGGTTCACGAGCGCTGTGATACTCCCGTGGAAATTCTCATGAGCCAGCAGTGGTTCATCCGCGTGCTGGATTACAAGGAAGAGTTCTTGGCAGCAGGAGATAAGATCGATTGGCATCCAAAGCATATGAAGAACCGCTACCTGTCCTGGGTAGAGAATCTCGCCTGGGATCGGTGCATCTCCCGCCAACGTTATTACGGCATCCACTTCCCGCTCTGGTACTGCCAGGCTTGCGGGGAGGTGATATTGGCTGATGAACAACAGCTGCCAGTTGACCCGACTGTAGATCTTCCGAACCAATCCTGCCATTGTGGGAGCAGCGATCTCATCCCTGAAGAGGATATCCTCGAGACCTGGGCAACCTCTTCCTTGACCCCTCAAATTGTGGGGCGCTGGTTGTGTGCGGATCAGGAAACAAATCAGCCTCTTTTTGATCAGGTATTTCCTTTCTCTCTGCGCCCTCAAGCCCATGAGATCATCCGTACCTGGGCTTTCTACACCATCGCCAAATCCCACTTCCACCATAATATGCAGCCCTGGGAAGATATCGCCATCTCTGGATGGGGTATTGCGGGTGAAGGTATGGAGAAGATCAGCAAGAGCAGAGGTGGTGGACCGTTGCCTCCACTGGAAATGATCGAGCGCTATTCGGCTGATGCAGTTCGCTATTGGGCAGCGAGCACAGGGCTGGGAAAAGACGCGCGCATAAGCGAGGGTAAAATACAGCTGGGGAGCAAATTGGTGACGAAGCTCTGGAATGTCGCCCGCTTTAGCGAGCGATTTCTAATTGATTTTCATCCCTCGGAGGGAACAACCAGCGATCCTGACATATTGAAAAGTAAAGGCTTTACCCCAGCAGACCGCTGGATCCTCTCTCGCCTGCAGCACCTGGTCCACCGGGCGAGCCAGCTGCTCGAAAATTATGACTATGCAGCCGCGAAGAGCGAGATCGAAAATTTTTTCTGGAACGAATTTGCTGATAACTACTTGGAAATGTGCAAACAACGATTGTATATTGGCGATCACGAACATGCACAGGCAGCACGTTTCACACTGTACACCCTGCTGCTTACGATCAGCAAACTTTTCGCACCTTTCTTTCCGTACATCACGGAATCCATTTACCAGGGACTATTCGCAAATCCGGAAGGACCAGATTCCGGTGAGTCGGATTCAATTCATCTCGCTGCCTGGCCAATAACCAATCCAAACCTGCAGGATGAATTCGCCGAGCAGATTGGGAGCACATTAATAGAGATTGCCATTGCTGTCAGACGCTTTAAAAGCGAAAACAGCCTGTCGTTAGGAACCGAGCTTCAGCGACTGCAGATCACAACTCAGGATACTCACCTGGCTGACCAATTAATGGACGCTAAACAAGATTTAATAAGCATTACCAGGGCAAAGGAGATTGATATCGGCTCGCAATTAGATCCTGGAATAACTTCGATCATGGATGCAGGTAACATTCAAGCTGGATTGGTGCATTGAGGAGATTGTCATTTCCCTGCGCAATGGATTTCCTTTCAGCGTTTTTTTACCCAATCAACCCATGAAGGTTTGATACCTGATCTCTGGTATTATGGGATGATCGATCAGGTAAATTTCTGCTTCGAAACCTCGCAGGTCTGATCGCCATACTAACCTCATGCTGGTTGATTAAAACTATCTAAAATTATTCATGATAGGAAGTTGAGCCCAAAAATATCGACCATCCGAGATGGTTATTCTTGTGCTTTTTTGAATTCCCACGAAGGGTTTTCGTTACTCGTATTGGAGAGAATTGATGAATTCGTTTAAATTACCAAAAACATATGATTTCAAAGCCACAGAAAATAAAATCTATGATTGGTGGGATCAGGGAGGGTACTTTAAACCCGATAATGATCCCAATCAACCTGGATTTGATCCACAAATTAAGCCCTTCGTGATCTCGATCCCACCCCCAAATGTGACCGGGGAATTGCACCTGGGGCATGCCATGTTTGTTTCAATGGAAGACTTGATGATCCGCTACCACCGTATGAAAGGCATTCCTTCCTTATGGGTGCCCGGAACGGATCACGCCGGCATTGCAACCCAACTGCAGATAGAGAAAGCACTTTCCGCGGAAGGCCTAACCCGCGAGCAAATCGGTCGTGAGGATTTTCTGAGGCGAACCTGGGAATGGAAGGAAAAATATGGCGGTATCATCACCCAACAGATACGCCGTCTGGGTGCTTCCTGCGATTGGGATCGAGAACGCTTTACATTAGACGAAGGACTTTCCCGGTCGGTAAGAGCAGCTTTTGTGCGCTTATATGAGAAAGGATTGATCTATCGTGGACCGCGCCTGATCAATTGGTCTCCAGGATTAAAAACCGCGGTCTCAGATTTAGAGGTGGAATACTCTGAAGAGCCGGGTACCTTGTATTACTTCAAGTACATGCTGGCTGATGCCCAGGGAGATTTTATTCCTGTCGCGACCACCCGCCCGGAGACCATCCTGGGGGATACCGGGCTGGCTGTCCATCCCGAAGACCCCCGCTACCAAGAATTTATTGGGCAGGAGGTTCTCGTACCGATTCTAGACAGGAGAATTCCAGTTATCGCCGACGAGTATGTAGACCGGGAGTTTGGAACTGGAGCTTTGAAGATCACCCCAGGGCACGATCCAAACGATTACGAAATCGGGGAACGGCACGGGCTGGCTGTAATCTCAGTGCTGGATGAAGCAGCGAAAGTCAACCAGCATGGAGGCCCATACGCAGGTCAAGATCGCTTTGAGGCTCGCAAAAACCTGTGGGAAGACATGCGGGCTGCACACCTGGTGATCAAGGAAGAACCCTACATGATTAATATTCCCAGGTCACAGCGCGGCGGCGAGATCATCGAACCGATGATCTCAACTCAGTGGTTTGTCCGTATCCAGCCTCTTGCCGATGCTGCTCTTGAGGCAGTCAACGATGGTCGCATTCAAATCATACCGGAGCGATTCAAGAAAGTTTACAACAATTGGTTAGAAAACATCGAAGATTGGTGTATTTCCCGTCAATTATGGTGGGGTCATCGCATACCGGTTTGGACTTGTCAGGACTGCAGCGAGGTGATCGTCTCCCAGGAGGATCCCACGGAATGTACTCAATGTGAAAGCGAAAACTTGGTTCAGGACCCAGACGTGCTTGATACCTGGTTCTCATCAGGACTGTGGCCTTTCTCCACCTTGGGATGGCCAGAAGAAACGGCTGATTATGGGTACTTTTATCCGACTTCGGTGATGGAGACTGGCTACGATATTCTCTTCTTTTGGGTGGCGCGCATGATCATGGATGGCATCGAGTTTACTGGCCAGGTTCCATTCCACACCGTTTACCTGCACGGTTTGATCCGCGATGAGACCGGACGCAAAATGAGCAAAACTTACGGCAACGTGATCGATCCGCTGATTGTCATGGATGAGCTGGGCACGGATGCATTACGGTTCACGCTCCTGGTCGGGTCAACACCGGGCAATGATATGAATCTGAGCTTGAAAAAGGTGGAAGCCAACCGGAATTTCGCCAACAAGATTTGGAATGCAGCCCGCTTTGTCCTTGGTGCCCTGGAACAGGTGCAGGAATTGCAGTTCCCCCAACAGGGAACTGAACCCCTGCCAGGTTTGGCAGACCAATGGATCCAGGCCCGCCTGTCATTCCTGACCAGGGATGCTGAACGACTTTTCCAAAATTATCAATATGGGGAAGCCGGAAGACAGATCTATGAATTCTTCTGGAATGAGTTCGCTGATTGGTATATTGAGATCGCTAAATTACAGCTGACTCAAGGCGACCGGATGGCGTACACCACTGCACGCAATCTGGTCCACGTATTGGATACTTGCTTGCGGCTGCTGCATCCATTTACACCCTTCGTGACGGAGGAGATATGGGGGCGTTTGAAAACCGCTGTTGGCGAATTAAAACAGCCCATCATTTCACAACATGCAGTCGAATGGGAAGATGCGCTGATCATCGCCCGGTGGCCTGAACCCGCTCCGGAAAATCCCTGGGAAACAAAAGCCATCACCGATTTCTCTTTGATTATGGAATTAGTGCGTGCTGTCCGCAATCTGCGCTCAGAGAAGAATGTGGATCCCAAACTGAAAATCCCAGCCACGCTGGTGGGTGGGGAAAAAACCCCACTGCTCCAACAGCAATCTTCCACTATCGCCGTGCTGGCCCGGCTGGATCCTCAAAAAATCACGATCAGCGAAAGTCTGGACGGAAAACCAGAGGGGCATATTGCTTTAGTGATTGGTCCCATCGAAGTTTATTTGCCTCTGGCGGAACTGGTCGATCCAGCTGAGCAGCGCGCGCGCTTGGAAAAGGAGTACGCGACATCAATGAGCCAGGTCGAACGTCTGGAGAATTTGCTTGAAAGCCCATTTGCGAAGAAAGCTCCTGAGAATGTCATCGAAAAAGAACGCCAGAAATTAGCGGATTACCAGGGAAAAGTTGAGAAAATCAAATCCCAACTTGAA
The DNA here is from genome assembly GCA_022865865.1 of Anaerolineales bacterium. The sequence goes on along the minus strand of JALHTN010000313.1, from coordinate 1,629 downwards.
GCACTCAGTACGAGTGACCTGGGGTAATACAATCCGATTACAAAAAAATTGAATTCATACCAGTATCCAGAAAGTGTACATCCAATGAAAAAGGAAAACCTGATTTCCGCATTAACAGATGGAAGAAGAGATTTCCTGAACCAGCTTACAGGCATCTCCCGGGAGGAGATGGAAATTCCAGGAATGCTCGAGCAGTGGTCGCTGAAAGACCTGCTGATCCACCTGGCCCGCTGTGAAGCTGAACTGGTTAAACTGCTCTGGCAAGCGAAACAAGGGATCACACCCACCACTGCACATTTCGGCCAGGAAACAATTGATGCTCAGAATGAGCGCTGGTATCAGGAAAGCAAATCCCGATCGATGGATATGGTTTGGGAAGATTTCCTGGCAGTTCGCCAACAGACAATTCGCAGGGTGAAGGAATTCGATGACAGTCAATTGAACGACCAACAGTACTACCCCTGGCTTAAAGGGAAAACCTTATGGGAGTGGATCGCTGGTGATAGTTTCGAGCATGAGGCCGAGCACGCCCAAGACATCCGCTCCTGGAAAAGCAGCGACGGAAAGACATCATGAAAATCGGTTTCGTTTACCCGCAAACAGAATTCGGTAATGACCCCATCGCCATCCGTGATTTAGCACAAAGTGCGGACGAATTGGGTTTTTCCCATGTCCTGGCGTACGACCATGTTGTGGGGGTGAATCCCAAGCGACCTGAGGCTTGGGTTGGACCGTACGATTACCAAACACCATTCCAGTCACCTTTACTGTTATTTAGTTATATGGCAGCTGTAACCACCCGACTGGGATTTGCGACCGGAATCTTGATTCTTCCGCAGCGCCAGACTGCCTTAGTTGCCAAACAAGCTGCCACGCTGGATGTCCTGTCTAAAGGTCGCCTCCGCTTAGGAGTCGGGGTCGGCTGGAATAAACCTGAGTATACAGCCCTCGGCAATAATTTTCACGATCGCGGTCGCCGGATAGAAGAGCAAGTGCAGATCTTGCGCGCCTTGTGGACCGATCCACTGGTGAAGTTCTCTGGGAAGTGGCACAACATCCCGGATGCTGGCATCAACCCCCTGCCAATCCAGCAACCGATCCCAATCTGGTTTGGTGGTCATGCCGATGCTGTATTGCAGCGGGCAGCGCAGCTGGGTGATGGTTGGTTACCGAATTATCGCAGCGGGGAAGAAGCACGTCCCGCTCTCGCCAAGATTGGTGGTTACCTGGATCAAGCTGGAAGAGATGGGTCTGGTTTTGGAGTTGAAGCCAGGGTTCACTATGCAGATGGAAACCCAATCCATTGGGAGCGGTTTCTTGAAGGCTGGCAAGGTGTGGGTGCAACCCATATTTCATTCAACACCATGCAAGCAGGCCTTGATAGTCCTGCAAAACATTTAAAGTCCTTGCGGTTGATAGCTTCAAGCTTGGATATCAAGCACCGTTAATCTCTGCACGAGGTGCGCAGATGAAAATCCGGGTTGGAAACACCCACCTGAACATCGAAGATCGAGGCACTGGTCCACCTTTACTGCTGATCCATGGTTTCCCACTCAATCTCGAGATGTGGCGCCCACAGATTGAGGTACTTTCCAGTAGTAACCGAGTCATCGCAGTTGACCTGCGCGG
>JALHTN010000032.1 GCA_022865865.1 Anaerolineales bacterium | reverse complement strand
GATACCGCCATCAAAATAATACCGTGATCGGAAGGGTCTCATAACTAAACCAGAGAGACCCGATAGTACGTTTTCCCTTTGGCTGACCGCGTCTGCCGAAACTGCCATTAAAGGAAGGTACCAATCCGCTCCAGGGGGAAAATCTTCGTATTGGTCTGCGATCGTATCTGGATAAATGCCGGTCAATCTATAGAGCTCACTGAGCAAGGTGTTTTCCTGATCCGGATCAATCTGGTCAGGGAAGAGACCTAAAGCGGTCGCATCAGCTTGCGCGACCAGGGCTTGTCCCTCTAAATCGTATATATTCGCGCGAGAGGGGATTAAATAATCCATCCTCAGGGAATTTCCACCACTCAATTCTGGAAGGATCAACCCTTCATCCCATTGGATGCGCCACTCGCCATCCTCGAGGTTGAGGATCATCATTGTGTCGCGTTGGATTTCCCCAACCAGTGCGCTATGCATGGTCACAAGGTATGAGGCCTGGGCACTGCGGGTTTGGGTCAACGCGGATAAGATTTGCGTCTCCAGAGAGCTCAGCGCGGCTTCACCAGCGACCTCACGGAATAATTCCACAAATTGCTCTTCGGTGATGGCATCTTTGCTGATGGAAGTCAGCATGCCATACATTTGAACGTAATCCTCATTTTCCCAAGCATCGAGGTATTTGCGCACAGTTTTGTTCACATCCGGAGATTGAGTGGTATTGATACTTGGCTGGGATAAAGTTGGCAGGACCTGGGTAGTTGGGGTGGCAGGATTAGCTCCTCCGTTGCAGGCTGCCAGAGAAATTATTAGAACGCTCAAAATTAGGCTGTAAAAATATTTCATCGCTTTCCAACGAAACCAACATGGATCTTCATGATCTGGTGCAAAAACAATGCCGATTCTACCTTAGTTCCCAAGAATGACGATTCTCGAGATTAATCTCTAATAGACTTATCATCTTCACCAAACACTGAATTTCATTGATCGTCAGCATCCATTGCTGTGATTTTTTCTACCAGTCGGCAGCTGTAGGTTTGATCTGACCAGCAGCCACGAACTGCTTCTTCCTGGTAGGGTACACCCAAGCGGTTAAATAGTCTCGCTAAGTGGCAAAGAGGTAATCCAACAACGTTTGCGTAGCAGCCAGTGATCTGCGCCACTGGAGCGAAACCAGAATTCTGAATGGCGTATGCCCCAGCCTTATCCATTGGGTCTCCACCGGCGACATAATCTCTAATTTCGGTTTCCTCATAATCTCGCATTTGGACTTGGGTGATACACAAATCCGTGAGGATTTCATCGTTTTTCGTATCACGCACCGCCAAGCCTGAAAGGACAGTGTGAGTACGGTCGCGAAGTTTGCTCAGCATTTGGATGGCTTGCTGCTGGCTGCCGGGTTTACCCAGAATTTGATCCCCATCTACGACAGCTGTATCTGCAGCGATGACAACCAGGCGTTCTGCTGATAAAGGATTAATCGACAGGGATTTGGTGATTGCCAACCGCAGCACATAATCTTGGGGTGATTCTCCAGATACGACCCTTTCATCAATTTCGGTGCTGTGTACGCGGAAATGTACTCCGAATAGTGACAGCAATCCGTGACGGCGGGGTGAGCCAGAAGCTAAAATCAGCATGAGACCAATTTTAGCATAGGCACTGATCGGATAATTAACATTTTGCGTTCGAAGGAAAATCTGGTATCTTTGTTTAAAGGGAATACCATCGAAGAAAAAGGAGGGCAGGATGAAGGAGTTGAAAGATCGCATCAAGCAGGAGGGAATGAACTTGGGCAATGGCATTCTTAAGGTAGATGGCTTTATCAATCACCAAGTAGATCCGCTACTGATGGATGCCTGCGGAAAGGAGTTTTCCTGCCGCTTTAGCAACATTGGAGCAACCAAAGTTCTCACGGCAGAGATATCTGGTATTGCGCCGGCTATAACGACGGGATTTCATTTGGGGTTGCCGGTTGTGTATGCTCGCAAAACAAAACCGATCACCATGCCTGATCAGG
>JALHTN010000312.1 GCA_022865865.1 Anaerolineales bacterium | reverse complement strand
TCGCCCTTACATCAAATGTCATAATCCCGATTCTGAATTTCCATCATTTAGGCAATATAATACAATCATCAATCCCATTGTAGCCTGGAGACACGCCTATGACCACCCCAGTGATCAATTTCGCCGACAAATTTTCCCAATTCACCGATCTCTGGTCGCCGAAGATCATCGCCCAGATGAACGACTACCACTTCAAGCTGGCCAAAATCCAGGGCGAGTTCGTCTGGCACAGCCACCCCGGGACCGACGAGGTGTTCATCGTCATCTCGGGCAGCTTGACCATCCATTTGCGCGCAGAGGATGTGAAATTAAAAGCAGGGGAAATGGTCGTCGTGCCGCAGGGAGTCGAGCACAAACCATCCGCCGAACAGGAGTGCCACATCCTGCTTATCGAACCCGCCGGCACGCGCAACACCGGAGATGCAGAAGGTGAATTGACGGCTGAGAACGATGTTTGGATTTAGAATCAACCTGTCGAGTACTTCTGACGGAGCCCCATCCAGGGATGGAGCCTAAATTACTGATCATATAGCTTATCGAGCAATGGAGAAATCAGGTGAACCAGGTGCGTACTTCAGCCAAAGCGATCATTTTTCAAAACGGGAAGCTGCTCACCATCAAGTACCTGGATGCGGAGGGTGAATGGTTTTCTCTTCCGGGAGGTGGGCAGGAGCCGGGGGAAACCTTAATTCAAACGCTGCAGCGAGAGTGTTTTGAGGAGTTGGGTGCTGAAATTAGAGTCGGGCCGCTCAGATATATTCGCGAGTACATTGGGGTGAACCACGAATTTACAGAACACGATATGGATGCCCACCAGATTGAACACATATTCATCTGCAAAACCGGGGAAGAACTGCCAGATCAGCCGGGATTAAATCCCGATCCCGGCCAGGTTGGGGTTGCCTGGCTGCCGGTTGAAGATCTGACCCGCTGCCGGCTGTATCCAAAATTCATCCGCAGTTTGTTGGAAAATGAGCCTGACCTGCCAGGTCCTGTATACCTGGGGGATGTGAATTGATGAGTTTATTCGGCGCGCGGACTTAAATGAGGTCCTATTACGTTTTCAATCGCTCAATCTCAGGTACCAAGTTCCGTACGCAGCCTGAGGTAGTTTAGCACCTGCTCACGGGATAACACACCCCTGAACTGGATTCCTTCCAGCACCGGCACCAGTCCCAGGCCCGCAGATTCCATCTCCTGCAGGGCGGTAAATAAGGGTGTATCCGGGCTGATCTGGATCGATTTCTCCCAGGCTTTCATCACCTCATTGGCTTTGATGCGGCTCCACAGGTGGCGCGGTACTTTGCTGATCTCGCGCAGGGTTAGAATTCCAGATGGTGCTTCATGATCCAGCACCAGGTAGGTGCCCCGGGAATTGTCTGTCAAAGTCGCCACAACCAGCTGCTCGAGCGTGGTCTCGCCTGGTATGGAGGGGTAATCACGGCTCATCACCTGGTCTACTTTAATGCCATCCAGTTTATGCTGCAGTTTTGCCTGGGCGGAAGCAGTGCCAGCCATGTTCAGCAAGAACATGCCGATAAAACCCATCCATATCCCGTTGCCCAGGTTCCCGGTGAAGACGCTGAAAACACCATAAGCGATGAAGCCAAAGGCCACCAGCTGTCCGCTGAAGGATGCTGCCCGCGTCGCCCGGTAATGGTCGCCGTTCAGCTTCCAGATCGCGGCGCGCAGGATGCGCCCACCATCCATTGGAAAACCGGGGATCAAGTTGAACACACCCAAAAGCAGGTTGACGCGCCCCAGGTAGTCGAAAGCTGCTGCCAGGTAAGGTA
>JALHTN010000311.1 GCA_022865865.1 Anaerolineales bacterium | reverse complement strand
GGTGATCCCTCTTTTTACAATCTTTTTTGTCAGCTTGGGATCCTCTAACTGTTCACATATGGCCACCCGCTGACCGGCCCTGACCAGTTTTGGAAGGTAGGTATCCAGGGCATGATGCGGGAATCCAGCCAACTCAACAGAGGAAGCTGCCCCATTTGCTCTTCTGGTGAGTGTAATCCCCAAAATCTCAGATGTTCGGATGGCATCCTCCCCAAAGGTCTCGTAAAAATCACCCACCCTGAAAAGCAATACTGCGTCCGGATGCGTTGCCTTGACAGAATAGTACTGTTTCATCAAGGGGGTTTCTACGATATTTTTGGGAATGGTCAATATATCTGGTATGTTATTCAAAATTAATCCAAAATTGACATTTCTTTTACCTCTTGTGATTTTTTTTGCAATTGATATCGTACTCTCCAAAAAACACTTGTTTACTTATCTGATCCTCTCGGAAGGGGATTAAAAAAACCCACACCAATAATCATTGAGTTCTTTATCTGCAGTAGCCCCATCAAGAGCCGCCGCCGTTCCATTCAACAGGCCAACCGTTGCTCCATCCAAAAATGGATTTGTGTCCACAGTTCGCAGATAATTTCTCGGGGCTTGGGTACCTCCATATGCTTCTGGTGCATCAATGGGAGCAAGGCTCCCGTGTAACATAGGTACCAGGGAACCCACTGGGATCTCGAAGGAGGGAGGTCCTGATTAAAACCGGCTGAAAAGGTCAATTTGTTCATTTTGTTGGCAGCATAGATGCTCGGGAATATGGGAGCCGTTAATTCGTCTTCATAGCGCGATTCCGGGGCATTAGCAAGGTAAGGATAACTGATGGTGATCGTCCTGGTTTGAAAAATGGTCTGATTCGAAAGCGACAGATGAAGTCCATTATTGACTCTCCTCGCAGCAAGCTGCGAGGAATCATCGATTGATTGCCTATTTTAATTGTGCTCGCTAACCCCGAAGTAGAACTTCGGGGAATGCGCTCGCGTAATTCAATTGGGCAAGTCCAGCTGGATTGTAGTAAACCACGTCTAATCCAAGGGTTGCTTCCCGGGTTAAAGTTCTTGCCCAGGCCGCGCGCTGGTTCGTGTTGGTGACCAAACCGCCTGCATGAATCATGGGACTTGAAACAAGGATCAACAACAACAATACATTCAGTTTTTTCATGAGAAAAAGTATTAGTTAGCGGCTCCATGTAAGTAAAAAAAATTGAAAATCAACTTTTCCCTTCCATTTTGGTTATCTCTATACTATGATGAAACGAGTAACAGGATTGGGTGGGATCTTCTTCAAGGCCTCAGATCCGGAGACCATAAAAAAATGGTATGAGAAGCACCTGCATATCATTAGTGGTGAGCATGGTGCCGTATTCCCGTGGCGTCACGGCCTCCGCGGGAGTGTCGGGGGTAGGGACATCTTCCGCTACGCGTTCCACTGCCTGGGTATCTGTATTGTCGTTAGCCACAGGTGCTGTCGACTCCTCTTTTTCGATGATGGCCGGCGGCGCCCTCCC
>JALHTN010000310.1 GCA_022865865.1 Anaerolineales bacterium | reverse complement strand
TGATTCTATTGGACATTTTCCTTCTCCTTTCGATACACAAGACAAGCCATAGTTATTGCCACTCAGTGATTTAATTATACTCCTGTTCAATTCCTGTTCCCACAAAATTCCTGTCATGGGTTGCTTATTGACAGGCGATCTACGCTGGGGTACAATCGAAATAAATAGAACAGATGTTCTTCTAATGAATGGGAAATTTGTTGGGAAAATGAAATCCCGTCTTGCATTTTGGGTATACATACGGCGTGCACTGCGATCTTTGATCTTCGCCAGACGGATTATGCGTCCGGAAGGGGAGATCGGTCGTGCTTTGCGGGAGCTCTCGGAAAGCGAGCTGCGTCCCGAAGATGAAATTGCTGCGGATTTGCTGACCAATGCCATTGCACGGCACCAGGCCGCGGAAACGAATTTACGCCTCTGGCGTGCACTTACGCCGCGTGAGCAAGAAGTGAGCGCATTAACTTGCCTGAATTTCACTAATTTCGAGATCGCGAACTACCTGATGATCTCACCAGAGACGGTAAAAACCCATATTCGTAATGTGCTCGCCAAATTTAAATTACACAGCAAGAATGAATTACGCCATAATCTTGGTGAATGGGATTTCAGTGCCTGGGCGGAAGCCAATGTTGTCGGAAAGGAAAGAGAAATTTCAAAGTAATCTTTTAGCTGCTGGTTAATTGGGTATCTGGATGACTTTCTGGGCTTAATTTCTGTGATTGCTTCTCCAGCACACGGCGGGAACCATAGGCTGTAATGAACATGCAGGCTACCGCAGCATAAGCAATGAGCTTTTGTCCCGTTACCTGGATGATTAATCCATTTTGCGTTTCAAGACCTGGTCCGTTGAAGAGCAGCCAAATATATATCCCCAGAAGAATACCGAAAGAGAGGTTGACCCAGCCATATTGGTTGGGGAAACCAGGATGCATAAAAATCGCGCAGGCATAAAATGTGACTGCGATAAAAAATGTGAGAAATGCTAATTGGACAAATAAGCTGTGCGCGGTAAGATACAGGTCAGCTGGGGTGAAAGCTACTCCAATAAACGATGCACCTGAAAGAATACCAAAGACAGAGCCAAACAAGCTGAAGAATTTTAATTTGGTGTTCTCCCAAAACAGGGAGGGCGCCAGGCAATAAGATAAGATCAGCGCTGCTCCAGCCAGGGAGAGAGCGACGGTGAAGAGGATATAGGAAGCAGTCTGTTGACCACCAGCATAGCTTTGGGATAAACCTAATTCACTGAAGAAATTTTCAAAGAAGCGGTATCCATTTGAATTTGGATCAGAACGCGTGCCTCCTGGGTATAACAGCATGGCCAGCGATGTCAAGACAGGGAATAACAAGCAGGCAGCCATTACCAGGGAAAACAACTTCTGTTTCATAGTGTTCTCCAATATTGATCAAGGAATGATATCCCTGAGAATTCTCCGGCTCGGAACATTTCCACAGATATAATTATGGCATGTATTCATGGAGATTTCCAAACCAATATACTTGATTTTATGATTGATTAAAGAAATTTATATGCTCTGAGATAAACCGGTAAGAAAGGGAAGACAATGATGGCAGGATCGGATTCAGCGAATATCCTGGGGATCATCCCAGCCTATAATGAAAGCAATCGGATCGCGAAGGTAGTGACTGGAGCATTGAATCACTTGCCAGTGCTGGTGCTCGATGATGGCTCGCAGGATGAAACCTCCCAGATAGCAGAAAGTAATGGCGCGCAGGTTATCCGGCAGTCTCCCAACCAGGGAAAAGGACTAGCGCTGCGCAGAGGTTTTCAAGAAGCCATCGATTCGGGATACCGGGCGGTTGTAACGCTGGACGCAGATGGTCAGCATGATCCAGAAGAGATACCAGCCTTCTTGAATGCTTACCAAAAAAGTGAGGCTGATTTAATCATCGGAAAGCGTGATTTCAACCAGATTCCTGCTGTTCGCAGGCTGGCCAACTCCTTGGGGAAATGGAGCTTTTCCTGGGCGGTTGGACAGACAATCGAAGATAACCAATCCGGATACCGGCTGCTCAGCCGACAGATGATGGAGGCAGTACTAGAAAGCCAGGAAACCGGTTTTGAATTCGAAGTAGAGATGATCGTGATTTGTATACAAGGCGGATATTCTCTGGAGTGGGTTCCGATCCGGACTATTTATCGAGATGAAGGCAGCCATATCCATCCTATCAGGCATACGGTTGACTTCACAAGAATGGTCCTACAAACCAGGAAAAAAATGAAGAATATCTAAAATTATTATGAGGCAGTCTTTATA
>JALHTN010000309.1 GCA_022865865.1 Anaerolineales bacterium | reverse complement strand
GCGGCAGCTAGCGCCTCAATATGCGAAGTTTCGCGGTGGGTTTGTGTGGTCAGGTAGGTGAGCACATATCCAATGATGCCGGCCAGAAGCGAGGCAACCAGGATCCCGGCTTTCGCTTCATTCAATAAATCAAGATTGCCGCGGAAAGCATTTCCGGCAATGAAGAGCGACATCGTGAATCCAATCCCAGCCAACCAGCTGACGCTGAATAACTGGCGCATCGTGACATTGCGCGGCAGGTCTGCTAGGTCCAGGCGCACCGCGATCCAGGCGAATAGCGTGACTCCTATTGCCTTTCCCAGGACAAGGCCAAGCACAACACCGATGCTCACCATACTCAACAAGCTTTGATCAAATTCCAACGCCACACCCGCATTGGCCAACGCGAAAACAGGCAGAACAAAGTAAGTGGTCCAGGGCAGCAAACTGTGTTCCAGCCGTTGGGCGGGAGACTGCATGCGATCGGCGACAGTTTCAAGTGTTTGAGCAGCATCTTGAACCCGGTTGGTTTGCACGCTGCCGGGCACATCAAACTCATCAAGCACCGAAACACACTGTGCCAGCAAAGCTTTTGTATCGGGTGCGCCCCAGGTGGGGATAGTGGCTGCTAATAAAACCCCTGCGATGGTTGGATGGATACCTGACTCGAGAAAAGCAAGCCACAAACCGATCCCCAAAACAGCATACGGTAGGGGCGAATAGATGCGAATCCGGTTGAGTACGATTAAGGCACCCAGGATCACCGCCGCGATCAAGAGGCTGATCCAATGGATATCCGAAGAGTAGAAAATGGCTAATACCAGGATCGCCCCCAGGTCATCGGCAATCGCTAATGCCGTGAAGAATATCTTGAGTGAAAGCGGAGCCCTGCTCCCCAGAAGTGCCAGTACTCCCAGGGTGAAGGCAATGTCGGTCGCCATGGGTATCCCCCAACCCTGTTCACCAAGCCCTCCGGCATTAAATATCAGGTAGATCGCCGCAGGCACCAGCATACCCCCCAATGCGGCTGCAAGCGGTAGGACTGCCCGCCGCGGTCTTGAAAGTTCCCCAGTGCTCAGCTGACGTTTGATCTCCAGACCAACCACAAAGAAGAATATGACCATTAATCCATCGTTGATCCACTCGATCAGCGGCAAGCTAAAACCAACCTGCCCGAAACCAAGTGCCAGTTCAGTTTCCCAAAAATGGAAATACGATTCAGACAGGGCTGAATTCGCCCACACCAGCGCAATAATGGCGCAGATCAATAGGAAGATGCCGCCCGAAGCCTCGATGCGCACAAACTCCTGGGCCAGCAGGCGAACCTGCACACCCAAAGGTTTCTCAACCGCATCGATCAGCGATTCTAAATCCCAGGCCCCATCGTAGCGGGTACCATTAATGAAGAAGCTTGGGGTGCCATTTACTCCACTGCGTACACCACTACGGAAATCATCTTTGACTCGCTCAGCAAAGGCGTGCTCTTCCAGATCCTGTTTAAACCGGTCAAGATCGAGCTCAAGTTGGGCTGCGTAATCCAGCATGTGAGATAGATCCAGGGCTTCCTGGTGCTCCAGCAGAAATTCATGCATCTCCCAGAACTTGCCCTGCGCTCCAGCTGCTTCCGTCACTTCAGCAGCCAGCTGGGCATGCGCGTGTGAGGTGCGGATGGGAAAGTGGCGGAAAACATAGCGTACCCGGCCCCCTAAGCGTTGGCGCAGTTCGAGAATCACCGGGTTAACCTGCCGGCAGTAGGGACATTCCAGATCACCGTACTCAACCAGGGTAACCGGAGCGTCCTCGGGACCTAAAGCATGATCCTGGTCCGAGATGGGTACAGATAGTTTCGATGCGTTTGTGGAGGCCATAATTAATACCCTTTCAAGGCTCGAGTGACTCCAGGGCGGATAAAATACCATTTGCTCCCGGATTGACACCGGATGGAGAAACGTAGCTCCAGCGAATTATGCCTTGGGAATCGATAACAAATAGTGCTCTTTGGCAGAGACCAGCGTGCGGATCATAGACTCCATATTTTCGAGCAATTTCACCTTTGGGTTCAAAATCAGCTAACAAAGGAAATGACAGGTTGCGGTCCTTAGCATAAGCCTGGTGGCTCCAGTGGTTGTCAACGGAGATGCCCAATAGTTGGGCGTTGTGCTCCTCGAACAGCGGCAGCACTTCATTATAGAGCGCTAATTGGTCCCCGCAAACAGGACTCCAATCAGCGGGGTAGAATGCCAGGATGACAGGTTTGCCGCGCAAATCAGCCAGGGAGATCTCTTCCCCTTGGGTGCTCTCCAGGGAAAATTCTGGGGCTTGTGATCCAGCAGGCAGTACCGCTCCAGGAGAATTATTCCCTGAATAACCCGTCGGGCTGCTCACTGGCGAATTTAATTTTCCTTTTTTTCTTAACCAGTTCAAGCGCTGCTCTCCTGAATGATCGGCAGATAATCATCTTTTTTTGATGCAGATAATCTTACCACTATCCTTTCCATTACATGCCTCCTTGCTCAGGTAAGTCCGGTGTTTGAACTCACCAGATAGGCAACCTGCTCCGATGTAAATAGTTCCAGATCGGGCCGAGATCGCTTACGTATTTATTTTTTCCCTGGTCTTCCACTCCTTAGATGTAAAGGTAGAAAAAGAGCTGCCCATCACGGACAGCTCATCGGTGACTTTCATAGGATCTGCTTTCTGAATGGGCTAGGGAATCTCTCCCGCCAGCTCTCTCTCAATCACTTGCTGAAAGATATCAAAGGGTTGCGCTCCGACGACCGCGATGCCGTTGATGAAAAAGGTTGGCGTCGAACGAACACCCAGGTTCGCCGCAAATTCGAAATCTGATTGGACTTCTTCCTGGTAGCGACCGCTTTCAATACATTCTTTGAATGCTTCCCCATCCAGGTCCAGCTGGCTGGCATACTCAGTGTATGCCTCGCGGCCCAGGCCCAGCTCCATGCTGAACAGCTTGTCGTGATAATCCCAAAATGCTCCCTGCTCATACGCGCAGTTTGCAGCTTCTGCGGCAGGATTGGCATTGGCATGAATGCTTTCCAGTGGGAAATCGCGATATACAAATCGGATTTGATCGCCATAGGTGTCGATCAACTGTGTGTACACTTCAGAGTGCCACTGGCGGCAGTATGGGCATTCGTAATCGCTGAATTCTACAATCGTGATCGGCGCGTCTTCGGCTCCCAGAACAGGATCATCATCAACGGGTACATCGTAGCGTACGACCTGGGGATTTTCAACCGGAGCGTCTGAATTGGATTGAGGAACAGCTACACTTGGATCACTGCTCGAAGAAGATTCAGCTTCAATGGCTGCTGATGGTGTGACTGGAAGAGGTGCCCAGCCGCGCAGCAGATAGCCAGAACCCAGGCCGACGATGAAGATCAAGGGCATCACCAGGGCGTATAAATGCCAGCGGCGCAAGGTTATGGTTAGCTCACCAGGTTTCGATTGGGGTTCTTGCTCTGTTTGAACATCTTCGATCATGGGTTCGTTTTCGCTGTGTTCTGGAGATCGGTTTTCTTGGGTCATATTAGTCTGAATTATAACACCCGGGAATACCCCTGGATTAAGACCAAATTAGACTTATGGATAGGACTCGGCAAGCAGGGTTTGGATCACAGCCTCGGTCTGATCATCATCCCCTTCTCCAATATGCACATAACGGATATTACCCCGCTTATCGATCAGGTATTGGGTGGGCCAGTAGCGGTTTTGATAAGCTCGCCAAACCTGTCCCTCGTTATCCTGTGCGACCGGATAGGTGACATTCAACTCCCTGACCGCCTGCTTCAGCAATCCCAGGTCCGCTTCGT
>JALHTN010000031.1 GCA_022865865.1 Anaerolineales bacterium | reverse complement strand
TTGAAAGGGTGGACCGCGATATGGATCTGGCGGATGCATTTTATAATCTTAAATTGGATGAGACCGCTGCCATCAGCCACCGCTTGGTGTTGGATCCCCTGGTAGTCCAGAATTTTGCGGATGCTGCTTCGGGTGTGGATGAAGCTCTTAGAATCATAGACCAGCAGATTACAAAAAAAATAGCGGTACTGGCTCTGGGAGGCACTCACCTAATCGCTATTCTGGATGCGGAAGGGAATATTTTAATTAGCCGGGTATTATCATCTGGGGGAGAGCTTTCTCCAGTCATTATTGGAGGGAACTGGGGCCAACAGCCGATCGTTCATCAGGTGCTGGCAGTTGGGAAAGGCAGTGCAGCCACAGAAATTTTACCGGCTAAATTGCTGGCCCAGGTGGGATTAGAGCACCAGGCTCACATAAAGCTTGTAGACACGCCAAAAGCTGCGGCTGAACCCTACGATGCACTTGAAGGCACAGCGGGTCTGGCACTGACCGGCGTTTCTCCTGTGGTTAACGATCAGGGGGAAGTGATAGGTGCGGTTCTGGCAGCGTATATGTTCAATAATGATTTCACGCTGGTGGACCGTATTAAGGAAGTTGCTGGCATTGGGACAGTGACCATTTTTTTCGGAGATATGCGCGTTTCAACTAATGTGATGACCGAAGAAAACCAGCGTGCGGTTGGGACTCGGGTCTCACAGGAAGTATATGATGTCGTTCTGCAGAATGATCAGGAGTATGTAGGTGAGGCTTTTGTTGTCAGCGATACTTATATAACCCGTTATAAACCGTTACACAATCACCTGAACCGGGTGGTTGGCATTCTATATGTAGGGGCACTCAAATCAAAGTTTCAGTCGCTTGTGGATGAATTTTATCAACGGGTAATCGTCATTGCTGGGTTGAGTATATTGCTGGCAGCTTTGATCGCAGTCCCCATCGCTCACTTTATCACCCGCCCGATTACGAATCTGGTAGAAGCTAATCAAAGGTTGGCTCAAGGAGATATGACCGTGCGTGTTGAAGCGCACGGCAACGGTGAGCTGAGTGTCCTGGGAGGTTCATTTAACAGCATGGTAGCAAAATTAAATCACACCCAGCAAGAATTGTTACGAAAAGAAAAGCTTGCCTCCATGGGTCAATTAGCAGCGGGGGTTGCTCACGAGATCAATAACCCGCTGGGCACTATTCTCCTGTACTCGGATGTGATGTATAAAGAGGCTGACGAAAATGACCCAAGGCGCAGCGACCTGAAGATAATCATAAATGAAACCACACGCTGTAAGTCTATTGTGGCTGACCTGTTGAACTTCGCTAGGCAGCATGAGGTCATCGCACAGCAGGTTGATATTCACACTTTGCTCGAGCATATTATAGAAAGTGCGAAGATGCAGCCCACATTTCAGAATATATTAATCGAATGCCAGTTTAACCGGGAGATACCTAATATACTAGCTGATTCAGACCAACTGCAGCAGGTATTTGTAAATTTGCTAAATAACGCGGCTGAATCCATACAGGGAGAGGGTACAATCACGCTGAGAACCCAAATGAAAGCTAACCAGTGGGTTGAAATCGCCTTTTCTGACACCGGGTGCGGTATCCCGGAGGAACACTTAAACCGGTTGTTCACACCTTTCTTCACTACAAAATCCCCCGGTGAAGGAACAGGCTTGGGACTATCCATCTCTTACGGAATTATCAAGATGCACAAAGGGCAGATTTCTGTTCAAAGCGCTGTGGGTCAGGGCACAACATTCACAGTCTCGCTTCCGTTTCGTCTGCCCAATGATCAATTTGCCTCGGGTAATTCAATGAACGCTATAATTAATTAAGAACATCAGGTCGATAATGGAAACCAAGAGAAATATACTGGTCATCGATGATGAGCTCGGCATACGCGAAGGGTGCCGCCGTGCTTTAACACCGCAGGGGTTCAGTGTCGAAACGGCTTCCACATTAAAGGAGGGTAGAGAAAAAATAAAGGAGTTCGATTTTGACTTGGTGCTGCTGGATGTGATGATGCCAGATGGGCGCGGCATTGAGCTATTGGGTGAAATACAGGAAAAAGATCCCAATACTGTATGTGTCATCATTACCGGTTACGCCACTGTAGAACTTGCAGTAGAAACGATCAAGCAGGGCGCATATGATTTCATATCGAAACCTTTCACTGCCGAACTTCTGTTGCTGACTGTAAACCAGGGTTTGGAAAGACGCAGGCTCTCGCTGGAAGCCAAAAGGCTGCAGTCTGTCGAAGAAAAAGCGGCTGAGCTAGAGCGTAACAAAGAAGAAATGGAGAGGACCGATCAGTTTAAAAGTCAATTCATGCTTACCGTTGCGCACGAGCTGCGCTCCCCGGTTGGAGGAGCGCAAAGCCTGCTACGTACGTTAATAAAGGGGTTAGCTGGTGATATTTCTGACCAACAAAAAGAAATTCTGGTTCGTATTGATAATCGCCTCAGCAACTTGGTTGAGCTGGTGGATGACCTGCTGTCACTGGCAGAAACGAAAACCGTGGAAGTAGAGAAACCTAATTATCCAATCGATATCCTACCGATCCTTACTCAGGTCATTGACCAGTACACTGTGGAAGCGGACAGTAAAGATGTGGATTTGAAATTTGAATCCACGCAGGAAGGCTGCACAGTATGGGCAAATGAAAGCGGTCTGTATAAAGTATTTAACAACCTGATCAATAACGCCATAAAGTACACCTCGTCCGGTGGCAGGGTGGTTGCAAAACTTAATAAGGAATCCGAAGGTGTGCGGGCAACCATTTCTGACAGCGGCGTTGGTATCCCGGCCAAAGATATGGCGCATATTGGGGAGGAATTCCATCGCGCCGGCAATGTCAAGAAAATGGGGATTCAGGGAACAGGTCTGGGGTTAAGCATCGTATACCAGCACATGAATCATTTTAACGGCATAGTTGAGGTTATAAGTGAAGAGGGAAAAGGAACAACCTTTACACTTTTCTTTCCAAAAATTTCTTAAATTGACTCCATGAAATTTGAAAGTTGCGTTCTGAATGAGGTCTCTGCCTGTATCTGTTAACTACCGGGACTTTTTTGAGGGATTTCGCATATTGGCAGATTTCATGAACCGATATATGTATATCATTATGTAGCCAACCCATTCCATAAATAAACCAATTTTATCGAAGTATAAATATTTATAAACTAACAGACGAATGGGTGTGGTCAGGTATATGTAGTAGACCGTCCATCATAAAAGATAAAGATGGCACAATTCTTGCTCCATGATCAACAAATAAGGAAAACGATCAAGGAGAGCGAGGAAATGAACCAGAAATATGTTGTAAAACTCACAGAAACTGAACGTTCACAACTAAAGGAGCTAATATCGTGTGGTGAAGCCTCAGCCCGACAAATCCGGAGAGCTTACATCCTGCTCAAGTCAGACAGCAGCGAAGGTGGTCCCAGATGGAAGTACCAAGCGATCTGCGAAGCCTACGATGTGTCATCGCTG
>JALHTN010000030.1 GCA_022865865.1 Anaerolineales bacterium | reverse complement strand
TTGTACCCCCACTGCGATTCGAACGCAGGCTTCTGCCTCCGGAGGGCAGCGCTCTATCCACTGAGCTATGGGGGCTATCTTACAGAAAATTTTACCACGGCCGGTAGGTTGGGATTGGTGTATTAATCAAAATTGGTAGATTATCTTCGTGCGTTCGATGCGGGTGTTTTCAGGCTGAATATCCAACGCCAGCAGGACCTCTTCGGGTCTACCGGTGCTGCCTTCCTGTGCGATTAAAAGCATTTGAATGAGGTTGGGATCATCGCTGTCAATGCTCAATTCCTGAATTAATGGCCTCAAATCATAGGATTTTCCACGCCGTTGACGAATAATCGCTTCAGAATTTAATAATGATTTGATCCTTTGATCAAGTTCGAAGGATTGCTCGAGCAAAGTAACCTCGTACTGCGCGGCTGTAACCTTTTTCTGGAGAGGTGGGGCAGATGGATCGACGGATTTTACCGTCATAATATCAATCCCAGGTGGCTGCACCTGGATAAGTTCGGATGTAAGAATTTCAAGATCATCTGGACCTTCTGATAACCAAAAATCAATAATCTCAGAACAGCTGGTGATTCCCAAGGGAAGTGGAGCGGCAAGCTGCAGTTTTGGGCGCGGGTTGTAGCCCTGGCTGAAGACAAGCTGCACATTTGCTCGGCGCAGCAGTCGCTCCCAGGCCCTGTACAGGTCGAGGTGCGAAGTGAAGCGCATGGGCTCGGTTTTAGCAAACTTTACCCTGATGCGCATAGTCTTACTGTTGATGCCGTTTGATCCCATCAAATCTTTTCTTTATTCTTTCAGAACCGAAACTGCGACCTGTAGCAGATCACTTTTCTTTCCCCTTGGGGAGACTTCTGGGCAGCCCCAGGCTTCGCCTGGATTTTCACGCCGCAGATCGGCAAAAGTGGGAAGGACACCGCAGGCATAGCAGCTATCCCGGCAGTCCTCCAGAGTTTCCTCTGACTGGCTGCGGCTGAGGTCCTGGACCATGAAACTCTTCCGCACAGTAGTGCTGATATGGTCCCAGGGGAGTATTTCGGTCACTTCACGCTCACGGTGAGTGTAGAAACCAGGATCGATACCCACGACGGAGAATGCATCCATCCAGATTTGATAGTTCAAATGTTCCTTCCAGGCATCGAATTTGGCACCGCGCTGCCAGGCCTGGTAAATCACTTCAGCCATGCGTCGATCGCCGCGCGACAACCAGGCTTCGACCATGGTTTCCTCGGGCTGCGTCCAGGTCAGCTTGAGACCTCTACCGCGCAGCTGCTGTTTGAGCAGGTTTTGCTTGGCAGTGATGCTCTCTTGAGTATCACATGGGACCCATTGAAATGGGGTATGGGGTTTGGGGACGAATGTGCTCACACCGGCATGCAGTACCGCCCGGTTTCCGATCACCTTGCGGCCTTCTTTGAGCACTGCTTTGCACAGATCGACAATAGCCTGCACATCCTCCAGGGTTTCAGAGGGATGCCCGATCATGAAGTAAAGTTTGAGGGTGGGCCAACCGCGGGAGTAAACTTCGCGAGCAGTATCGAGAACCTGCTGCGTGCTGACTGGTTTGTTGATGATTTTACGCATCTTTTCTGTGGCCGCTTCGGGCGCTAGAGTGAAGCCACTGCGGCGTTCGTCCATGATGGCATCCATCAATTCAACAGATACAGTCTCGATGCGCAGTGAGGGCAGTGAGATTGAGAGGTGGCGACCGCTGAAGCGTTGGTTAACTTCGTTGACTAATTCGAGAATATGCGTGTAGTCAGATGATGACAGAGAGAGCAGGCCGATTTCTTCGAATCCGGTGTTTGCAACGCCTTCTTCGATGGCGTTGACGATCTCTTCCACTGACCGTTCGCGGACTGGGCGGGTGACCATTCCCGCATGGCAAAAGCGGCAGCCACGCGTGCAGCCGCGCATGATCTCGATCGGGATGCGGTTGTGGACAGTATCAATAAAAGGCACCACCAAACGCGTTGGTGATGGAGGAAGTTCGGGAACGATGCGCTTTACCACTGGCAGGGGTGCTGTGCTTTCCAGGCTGTGTATACCGGCCAGCGTGCCATCTGGATTGTATTCAGTCTCGTACAGAGAAGGCACATAAATGCCATCCAGGGTGGCGAGGGATTTGAGCAGGTCTGCACGGGCTGTGCCATCTGCTTTCCACTGCTGGTAGGCGTCCACTATTTCGGAGATCACCTCTTCCCCTTCACCAATTACGAAGGCATCAATGAAAGCATGCATTGGCTCTGGATTATAGGTGGCATGACCTCCAGCGATGATTAAAGGATGCGTGCGATCACGCTGCGATGTGAAAATTGGAATACCAGCCAGATCCAGGAGATTTAAGGTGTTAGTGTAAAGCGTTTCATAAGGCAGCGATATGCCAAGAATGTCGAATTCATTGAGCGGGTGTTTGGTCTCTAACGAATAGATGGGGATGTTTTCCTGGCGGAGTGCAGCTTCCATATCTGTCCAGGGGGAGAATACCCGTTCTGCCAAGGCATCTGAACGCTGGTTTATGATCTCGTAAAGAATGGCTAATCCCAGATTGGACATGCCCAAATCATAAATATCCGGGAAAACCAGGGCAACTCGAGTTTTGATCGATTCCCAATCTTTTACCACCTGATTCAATTCACCACCGGTATAACGACCGGGTTTGCGTACGGTGGGCAGGATGCGCTCGAGTCTGGTTTCAATCGAAGAGGGTGTGGCTACCATTAAAATCCTCACGGGGTTTGATATTTTGAACTAATCCGGTGATTATAACCCACATTCGGATAAATCAAATTACGGTGACGATCAGAGGTGAGCAGTTTGATTCGTGAAAAAATCAATCCGCAAATGCTTAAATACAAATGCCTTCTCCTAATCTTTGGAGAAGGCAGGTTGCGTTTTAGTTATCCTGTTTATTCAAAAATCCAGGGGTCAACAGCACGACTCCAGGAAACCAGCTCCTGGTCTGAAAACCAGAGGGCTACCTCTGTTTGGCCGTTTTCAGCCGAATCTGATGCATGGGTGAGATTTCGGCCGACCTCCAGGCCAAAGTCATGACGAACTGAACCCGGTGCTGCCTCGGTAGGGCGAGTGGCGCCCATGGTCTGGCGCACAGCTGTGATAGCATTTGGCCCTTCCCATACCATTGCCATGACCGGCGCAGACGTTATATAGGCGATCAAGCCGTCATAAAAAGGTTTTCCCTTGTGAATGGCGTAATGTGTTTCTGCCAACTCCATGCTGACCTGTAAAAATTTTGCGCCAACAAGTCGTAAACCTCTGCGTTCAAGCCGGGTGATTATTTCCCCTATCAGGCCTCGTTGAACCCCATCGGGTTTGATTAAGACGAGTGTGCGTTCCAAGTTTCCTCCAGGGTTATTTGAATAGATCCTCTGCCCGATTATAAGCATCCAGCGCTTCCTGGAGCATATTTGCATGCATATATGCATCTCCCAAGGATTGGTAAAGGGAAGAATCCATGGGATATTTACCCAGAGCTGCCTGAAGATCGCGGATAACTTCATCCAAATGCTGATCACGATTTATCAAATCAGCGTACTGGTTTACAGCTTGATCAATATTGCCCTTAATGATGCTGTCCCAAGCCGCCTGCAATTCTGGAAATTCAGACTCGGTTGAAGCAACCTCTGCTACAACTTCGACGATCAAATAATTATTGAGGTCGGCGATGATATCCGCTGTTAGCCCATCCACCTCTTCAAGCTGCTCGAGGTCCGAATAAGGGCCTGAGGCTGCACGATAGTTGACAATGTTCTGGGCGTGGATGAAGCCAATTCCCGGGATCTTCTCGAGCTGTACAAGCGAAGCGGCATTTAAATCAAGTTTTTCATCCAGGAAGGTTTCTAGTTGGGCTTCTGGTTCAACAACGTCTTCCGCAAGCATATCAGGCGTCCAGTCCGTGGATTGTGGTTCAGCAGTAATCTCTTGATCCCCTGCCAAATCGCTGAGCCACCCAGGGATCTCTTCTGAGGTTTGTTCTTCCTCAACCTCGTCCAGATCAACCTCAGCGGCTGCAGCTAATTCTGCTATGACATCTGGTTCCTCTTCAATCTCCAATGGTTCGATTTCTGGCTCAACATCCGCTATAGTGTGATCTTCTGGTTCTAAAGTCTCTTGGGCAGTCTCCGTTTCGGCGGCGATTTCTGGGATCCATTCAGAAAGTTCGTCGTCTGGTTCGGGTTCTGGCATTTCTGGAGATTCATCCTCTTCGGTTGGTTGATCTTCACCAGTCAAGGCAGCCGTGGCTGCCCCAGCCAATACCGCGGCTGTCAAAGCAGCTTTCTGGTCATCAATTTCGATTTCTTCGAAAGCTTTCAACTCCGAGGCAGACTCTTCTTGAACCCATTCGGGTGGTTTCTCAAGGCGATCTTCAGCAGGTGTGATCAGCTCTTCTTCGGCAGCACCTTGCTTGGCGGCCAGACTTTCCAGCCAGGCCATGGCTGCATCTTCTTCTTCACCGCTTAGAGGGGCATCGGTAAATGTTGGCAGTTCTTCACCCTCTTGGATTTCACCTGCGAGGGAAAGATCTTCTTCGAGTTCCTCATCAAGGTCAGGTACAACCTCTTCAACAGATTCTGAAAGCTCCAAAACTTCTTCTTCAAGGCCTAATACTTCAAATTCCACGGCTTCAATTTCGGTAGTATCGAGTTCCTCTGTTATGGCAACTGGTTGGGTATCGTCATCTTCCAAGACATGGGCAGCGACAGCACCAGCTGCTACCAGACCAGGAATGCTGATGCCATCATCTTCTTCTGGGGAAATATCTGGTTCCTCTTCATCTGGCAGGATTTCTTCAGGAAATTCTTCAATCTCAGCCTGGGCCTCAGACTCGAGTTCAGGTATCAACTCCGCAGCTTCGAAGAGCTCTTGAATTTCACCATCAAGACTTTCATCCACTTCAGCTAAACCTTCGACCTCAACCCCAGAAGGAACAATTTCTTCTTGGATCTGCTCAGTTTCAATCTCTTCAGCTAAAGGTTTTAATGCGTCCAAAACCTCCGCTTCCATCTCCTGGGGGTAAGGTTCTTCGAAAGTGGGTGCTTCGGCATCTGCCGGCTCCCCAGGTTCGTGGATAATCTCGCTGATATCTTTTACTTCTGTGAGTTCAGGGACCTCTTCAGGCAATTCTGTCTCCATGGCTGACATAAGCCAGGATGGGACGTCTTCACCCGATAGATCGGTAAAATCTGTGTCGAGTTCAAGCTCATCCAGACTTTCGATTTCTCCTGCGGCTTCCAAATCAGCCTTGTGTAGTTCCTCCATTTTGCGCAGCCAGACGGGAATTTCAGCTTTGACGATGTCCTGGTATTCATCTGAATCTACAAGCTGCTCGGGCATTTCTTCAGGCGATACTTCTGATAACCAATCTGGAATCGATTCGGGGAATTCACTTTCGATCAATTCTTCGTCTAATTCAGCAGCTGGGATTAATTCAACAGTCTCACCAGGTACTTCGGGGTGTGGCTCAACCTGATCGTCCGTTTCAGAATCTTCAATTCCTGTATCAATGATGGGAATTGGAGTGAGTTCTTCTTCTGCTGGTTGATCATCGAATACTGCGGATGGTTTAATCGGATCTGCGTCAGCGGGTAGATCTTCACCTAAATCCTGCAGCCAGTCTGGTATTTCTTGATCTGATTCCAAATATACATCGTCTTCAGAAGGCTCAGGAACCAGGCTGTCTTCAGCAGGTATATCAGCTTCATCATCTAAATCTGACTGTTGGGCATCTTCATCACCCAAAACGGCACCCAGGGCAGCTCCAGCTAGCGCAGCTCCAGTTAATTCAGCCCCAGTACTTACTGCTCCCTCGGCTGTTGGTAGTTCATGTTCAATCTCCTCATGTAAAGTTTCACTTGTTTCAACCGCCTCTGCCTCGAGGTCTAATTCTGTGGAGAAGTCTCCATCAACCGCTTTTTCTTCAGCGGAAATCGGGGATATGGATGCCTCATCAGATAAAATCGCAGCAGCTGCGGTTAATTTTTCTGCATCCGGGATTAATTCTTCTTCCTGGCTGGTCTCGTCCATCGCATCTCGCAGCCAATCAGGCGTATCTCCCTCAACCTGTTGCTCGCCTGCGCTCATCCAGTCCGGGAGCTGGTCGGCTTCTTCTGCAGGTAGATCAGATTCAATCTCCGCTGACACAACTTCTTCCGATGTTGGGGAAATATCGTCCTGTTCAGCTGCAATTTCGGTAATTTGCTCACCTTCAGCCCGATCTGACTCTGCCATCCAATCGGGAATTGGTTCACCGTCATCAGCATGCGCAGGATCAACTGCTGGCTCTATTTCAGAATCTGTTTCCCCTTCTTCTTGTTCAGAAAGTAATGCCCCCGCGGCAAGTACCGCAGCACCAGCCGCAAAGCCTGGGTGGTCCATGGATGAATCTTCATCTTCCGAGCTCATCCAATCCGGAATTTGTCCACTTTCTTCCGGTTCGGTTGGTAAAACATCACTTTCTTGGGGTTCCACTTGATCAAAGAGGGCAGCATCTGCTTCTAAGTCTGAGCTAGGCTGTACATCTTCTTCACTTGAGATTTCCTGGAGCCAATCAGGTGCTGGCTCGTCAGGCATCGTCTCATCTTCATCTAAATCAACACCCAATGAGGCAGCCCAGGCGGGTTGAGCTTGCTTGGATTCGACCGGTTGTTCATCTGAATATTTAAAGCGCTCGATGGTCACCGCTCCATCTGGCACCTGCTCAAGAGTGGGTGCAACCGGAGATAATTGAAGATAATATGGATTAAGCTCACCGAGCCTGGATCTGAATTCCTGAGCTTGGTTTGAGCGTTCTGTCTCAGGAAGCAACTCAGCCAGGATACGATTGGCAACCAGGCAGTATGGAAGCTTGCTGATCAAAGAATTGCAGGTTTCAATGGCCTCCATGCGTGCGCCGGTATGCATATACATATCTGCCAGAACAACTTGAAGGTCTGGACGTTGAGGATCATTGCTGAGTGCGGTCCGCAATTCGGCGATGGCTTGCGTGTATAAATTGCTCTTAGCTGACATGCGGGCGAGTGCCCCGCGGGTAAGCTGGATCTTTTGCGGAGTCACGCCATCACGCAGCCCATATAAACGCCGTAATTCGACCTGGACAGCGGCATTGGATGGCTGCACTTCGAAGGATCGCTCCATATGCCAGATGGCTGCATCGAGATTGCTCTCGTCCTCGCGGATAATGCTCATGCCTAAATGGGCGATAAAATCATCCGGCACACTTGAAAGAACGCGATGGAAAACATCCGAAGCATCGCTGAAACGCTGGGCTTCTAACAAATCTTTTCCCATCAAGCGGTACGTATCAATATGTTTTGGGTATAACTCAAGGATATAACGGCAATGAGCGAAGGCTTCTTCGACCTGACCCTTATCGATCATTACCTCGATATCACGGTTATAGGCACGTAAAGAGATACGGGCCATAGACTCACCCCTTTCCAGTTAACTTTAAGGTGATAATTAATCTCCAGACGAGGGCGTTGGCTCGATATCTACGAGGCTCTTGGCAGGTTTTTTACTCTGGTAAATGGCCCAGATCAACGCCACGACAGCCAGGACCACGACCAGCCAGCCGGTGAACCCCAAGCTTTTATATACCACAACAATCGGTGCTACGATCAAAGCTACTAAATTTACTACCTTGATCATCGGGTTTAAGGCAGGACCAGCAGTATCTTTGAATGGATCGCCGACTGTGTCACCTACCACACCAGCCATATGCCGTTCAGAGCCTTTCCCGAGATTATTTTCCGGTTCAGACGGTTCATCTTCAATTAATTTTTTGGCATTATCCCAAGCGCCTCCGGAATTGTTGAGGAAGACAGCCAAGAGTTGCCCTGAAAGGATAATACCAGCTAGAAATCCACCTAACGCCTCCACCTGGAAAACCAAACCCACAACTATCGGAGAGAGAACACCAATCAACGCCAATGGGATTAATTCCTTCTGGGCTGCAGTGGTGGCTACTTCAATAGGTCGGCTATAATCAGGTTCGATGGCACCTTCAAGAACGCCTAATTTAAACTGCCGGCGAACTTCCCTGATGATTAACGATGCGGCTCTGCTGACGGCCATGATGGCGAAAGAAGAGAAGAGCCATGGTATGGCACCGCCGATCAGCAAACCAACAAAAACCCCTGGTATTGATAAACGTATCCCGTTCGCTAATGCAGTCGGATCGACCCGGCTGACATCGGTGATAAATGAACCAAACAAAGAAACCGCGGCGATAACTGCCGATCCGATGGCGATACCTTTGGTGATGGCTTTTGTTGTATTGCCAACCGCATCAAGATCAGCCATAATTTGCTTTGCATTTCTGGTTTGCTCGTCATCTTTATCGTGCCAGGCCATTTCGCCGATACCGTTTGCATTATCCGCGATGGGGCCGAAAGAGTCCATAGCAACATTGTTGCCTGTAAGTGTCAGCATACCGATCCCTGTCAAGGCGACACCATAAAGGATGTAAGTGAAATCAAGCCTCGGATCACTAGAGATGCCACCGAATATCAGGACGGATGCAAATATTGTGCCAGCCAAGATCAGTGCCGACCAGGCGGATGATTCAAAGCCGGAGGAGATCCCAGACAAAATCAATGTGGCAGGGCCGGTATCCGCAGAATCCTTGATATCTTTGACCGGTTTTCCGTGAGATCCAGTAAAGTAATCCGTCACACGGTCGATCACGATCGCTAACAGGACACCTGCAGTTGTAGCCAGGAAGGGGCGCCACCAGCCTCCGGGTACACCTTTCATGTAGAAGGCAGCAATGATACCGAAAAGTACAACTGAGATAGCGGCAGAAGTGAGAAAACCGGTGAATATTGCCCGCATGGCATCCCCGCTCATACCTTTACTGCCGCGCACATTGTAGGTTCCGATGATGGATGCAAATACACCTACACCACGCACCAAAAGCGGGAAGATGATCCACTCAATATGACCGGTCAGGCTGAATAAAGCGACTCCCAGGATCAGGCTGGAGACAATGGTAACTTCGTAGGATTCGAAAATGTCTGCTGCCATTCCTGCGCAATCCCCAACGTTATCGCCCACCAAATCTGCGATGACTGCGGGGTTGCGGGGATCGTCTTCCACCAGACCCGCCTCAACCTTGCCAACCAAATCCGCACCAACATCAGCGGCTTTTGTAAAAATACCTCCCCCAACACGCATGAAGAGTGCGATGAGCGTAGCGCCAAAACCAAATCCAAGCAGCGCATCAGGAGCAGCAACGCCAAATATCATGAAAATTACAGTGCCTCCGAGAAGACCCAAGCCATCGGTGAGCATACCAGTAATCGTTCCTGAACGGTAGGCAATACGCAGAGAGTCCCCAAATGAGAAGCGAGCCGCAGAAGCAACACGCACATTACCCTGAACGGCCATGCGCATACCAATCTGTCCCACCATGAGTGAGAAACCTGCCCCCAACATAAAGGCAATCGCGCGCCCAATTCCAATAAGAGTCCTGATTTGCTGATTCTCAGGTGCTGTAAGGTTTTCGACACATAGCTCGGCTGCCTTCGCAGGCACCTGCTTGAAAGCCATGCAATACCATACCGACGCCTCTGATGATGGAGGTACGATGTAAATCGAAGCAAATAGAGCGAAGGTCAGGATCAATATCAGGGGCAGAATAGTCACCAGCTGGCGCCGCAGGTAAGCATTAGCACCAGAACGGATAGCATTCCACACTTTCTGCATTTCGGGAGTACCTTTGTCCTCCTTAAGAACTTGATAGCGTAGAAAGACCGCATATAACAAGCCCAGGATGGCAGCACCGAGTACAGTCCAGATCGCTATTTGCTCAAAGGTGTCGAGTCCATACATGTTGTATCTTCCTCCAGAGTGAGATATTGTTGTATAGGAAATGAGGTGCCAACTGATGAAGGGGTTGACTTTAATATATTCTCACCCCTAACAGTTGCATAGACTTTGCCAAGTTCATCTCTTCGACAGAAGTCCTTCTTATCAGTTAATCCTGCTTCATTCTGTGGATATAGTTCACCATTGCTATGGAATTTCAAAGCAGGTCAGATTGTACAGGGGGGTAGCGAATGTGTCAAGAACCCCAATCAGATTAGGGTTTGATGAGAACTGGATTTACTACTTGACTTGGCTATTTTATTTAATGTATAGTGGAACGGGTCAGCGGGAACTTGGCCAATAAAGCCGTTGAAAAGTGAGCTAAATCTAAGCACTGGCGATAGCAATTTCGCTGTGCTTTTTATTGTGCAGTAGAGAATTGTGCGATAACTTAAAGATGCAAAATCAGTTCGGCAAAGCCCAATTGAAGATTGGATTAAATATTGTTTATGATGAGATGGTTAATAACTTGAATTGGGTATTGATTTTGGGTAGGAAATGTTGTATTCTGGTTTAATAGATTCAGAGGAAAATAACCTGAGTTTCAGGTCCTGGAGAACAAATGATAGATGAGGAACTGCTGAGCTCTATCGAAGAAAAAGAAGATCGTCATAATGCGGTTGCGAAGTTAATTGAACTTGGTCGAAAAAAAACCTTTGTTACTTACGATGATATTCTGCTATTCTTCCCTGAGGCAGAACAAGATGTTGATCAGCTGGAGGAGGCATTTTCCGCTTTGGTAAGTGCTAATATCCCCTACATTGAAGACCCGGGTGTGGGGGAACCGTCCGAACTTGAACTTTCCGAAGATGATGACAGTGAAAATGAATCTGAACAGGTAGGAGCCGCAGAGGAAAATTATCTAGCAAATATTGATACTGATGATACGATCGGATTGTATCTTAAGGAAGTCGGCAGAGTGCCATTATTGACTGCCGTGGAAGAAGTGGAACTCGCTCAGAGAATCGAACGAGGCCGGTTAGCCCGCGAAGAGCTGGCACGGGGAAATGTCACCCCCCGACGTCGCCAGGAGCTTCAAATACTGATCGAAGATGGATGGGCTGCCCGCGAGCATCTAATTACAGCAAATTCACGTCTGGTCATCAGCGTTGCCAAGAAGTATATGGGCAGAGGGGTACCCTTCCTGGATTTAATTCAAGAAGGTAATATCGGTTTGATCCGGGCCGCGAAGAAATTTGATTACCGGCGAGGACATAAGTTCAGCACGTATGCCACCTGGTGGATCAGGCAAGCTGTGACCCGAGCGATCGCAGATCAGGGACGGACTATTCGAGTCCCGGTGCATATGGGAGACCAGATTAATAAATTACTGCGGGTTCAGCACCAATTAACCCAGCGTTTAGGACGCGATCCTTCTGTAGAGGAATTGGCGGTAGCTCTGGAAGTGACTCCTCAGAAAGTTGAGAACATGATTCAGGTTGCCCGAAGACCCCTGTCCCTGGAAACACCCACAGACGATGAAGAAGATTCTGTGTTAGGGGATTTCATCCAGGATGATGAATTTCCAGCACCTGACGATACGGCTACTTACAATTTGCTGAGGGAACATCTTGACAGCGTATTAGATGGGTTGCCTCCGCGCGAAGTGCGAATATTGCAGCTCCGTTATGGGTTGTTGGATGGTCAAGCATACACTTTAGAAGAGGTTGGAAGGAAAATGGGTGTGACCCGAGAGAGAGTCCGGCAGATAGAAGCTCAAGCCCTGAGCAGATTACGACATCCAGCTATTCGGCGTAAACTGCGTGAGTATCTGGGATAGTCGAGAAGACAACCTCCCGTGGGCAAATATGCTGCGGGAGGTTTTGATTCCCCAAATAATACCAAGACCAGCGAAAATTGCCATAAAGGGTATCAAAGGGAGGTAATATCGCTGCCAGGCGAGGGGAATTAGTACGATTATTCCAGCGCTGAAACCAATAAAAGATAGCATAATAATGCTTGCATATCGACGGGCTGCGAACTCAGCGGAGGTGATGTTTCGCAGGGTCGCAATCCAACCCAAAATAGTAAATCCAATTAAGAATCCTGCGATAACCGGTTGACGCCCAAGTTGGCTACCGATCGATTTCAGATACGAATTTTCTGCTATGCGGGTGTCTGCAGCATAATTGCCAGCTTCAGAAAATAGAGGTGGTGCAATAAACACCTGGGCGATGGCAATAGCCACCCGCTGCCCAGGGGAATCGAGTACCTGGAAGGGGGCAAAGCGCTCAAAATCTGCAACCTGTCGTTCTATCAACTCCTGGCGATAAAACAGAGCTTCTTGAACAGCAGAAATTGGGTTGCGCCAGAGAAAGGGATTGAAAAACAAGGTTAGCAAGCCAAAGCCAACAGTAAAGCGGGCGATACTGGAGAGCATCCTTGAATACCTTCGTGACGCAGGAGAGGATGACCAGCAGACAGCCAACAAACCGATTGGCAGCAGCAGCCCAGCTGAGTGTTTGGCATTGAATGCTACTGCAACTGCGAAACCAGCCAAGAAAGGGTACTTGTCCCCATGAAGAATAGCAT
>JALHTN010000308.1 GCA_022865865.1 Anaerolineales bacterium | reverse complement strand
ATGAGGCGGCTTTCCTTTTCTTCTCCTAATCCGCTGATTAGAGAATTAGCGCCGAACACGAAGGCCAAACTCAGCAATAAGGCGAAAATGAAGGGGATAATGATATTGCCAATATTTCCTTGTTCTTGCGCAATATATCCATTTTCGTCAAGGCGGGTGACTTCCAGATTCAGAGGAGAAATAATCGAGGTGATGATCTCCGGTGACACATCATCTTTCAAGAGGTTCCAAGCGAGGAAGCTTTCGATCAAGTATGTTGTGATCGAAGGGACACCAAGCTCTTTCGCCAGCGTATATCGTTGAATGGTCCCCGAGGAGGTGTAATCCGATGGTATGATGATATATTCCGAAACCTCCCTTCTGATCAGAGCCCGGGTTGCATCCTGCCGCGAGGTAATTGGAATCAGCTTGATTAACCCCAGGTCGGTGTGATCACTAAAGATTCCGACTTCGTCCACATACCCAACAATCGTGACCTCTTGTGCTGAAGGTTCAGTCAAGCTAGTTACCAGTTCAAAGACTCCAATTGCCAAAAGTGCTAACACCGGTACGATGAGGGTCATTACGATAAAACCGACCTTCTTGATTGCACCCAGAAACTCGTGCTTGAATACCAAATATGTTTTATTCATGATCCACCCCCACCAGATTCAGGAATATTTCATTGAGGGAGGGTGTTGTGACTTCAAATCGGTTAATGGTTAATCCGCGCTCGCGTAGTTGATCGAGAATGTTCTGTGGTGTTGTGTCTGGTGCTAAGACCAATTCTTCGGAACCGTTATTGAGCTTTCTATCAATCACCCCAGGCAGGTCACCCAGTTCTTCATCAGCAGCCACGAGGACCGAGTTTCTTCTGAATTTAGCCTTTGTTTCCATTAAGTCACCGTAAAGGACGGTGCTGCCTTTGTTTATCATCAGCACCCGGTCGCAGAGTTCCTCGACTTTGTTCATTTGATGCGTGCTCAAAATAATGGCTTTTCCGTCATCCCTTAAATTAGTGAGTATGTTCTTAATTGTCTCTGTTCTGACGGGATCCAGGCCGGCAAAGGGTTCATCCAGAATGATCAACTCAGGATCGTGAATGACGGTGACGATAAACTGGATAAGCTGTCCCATGCCCTTGCTCATTTCCTTGTTTTTCTTCATTTTGCTTTCGAGCATACCGGTTTGCTCGAGTAATACATTTGCTTTCTTTTCGGCCGTGGCTTTATCCATACCTTTCAAGGAGGCAAGATAAAGGATTAGATCAATGGCTGTTAAACTCTTATACAATCCCCTCTCTTCAGGCAGGTAGCCGATTTGATCCTTTAAGGCTTCATTCATCTGCTGACCGAAGATTTTCACTACACCAGAATCGGGTTTCATGAAATCTAAGATTGTATATATGGTGCTGCTTTTGCCCGCACCATTAGGCCCAATAAGCCCCAGGATCTCTCCAGGATCAACGGAAAAGGTCAAATCATTCACCGCGGTCACGTCGGCGTAGGATTTGTACAAGTGATTTACTTCAACCGCTGTCATATGATAAGCTCTCCTTTATAAATGAATTTGGTATACATAGCTCAAAGAACACAGTCAATTTGAAACCGGCCAACTGGTTGATAAGCAAACATCTTATCGCAATATCTGCTCTTTGATTTATTATACATTCAATTTATTTGTGACAGGAGTGTTCCTCATTAGAAGCAAGACCTACAACTTCAAGACGTGAAAATCACCCCCGCCCAATGGACAGGTGTTAATAAATGATGTTGGTCAGCACCAAAAGTGAACATGGGGGTCTTTACAATTGAATAGCTAATCCTACACTAGGGATAACGGTGCCTTGGTAGCTCCGGTCGGGCTTCGGGGAGGGGGATCCAGGCACTCATGCCTCCTACATCCTGTAGCTAAAAGCACGGCAACCCATCCATTAGCCCGTCTCATAGAATGCGGGCAAAACGATGAAAGCTGACACATCTGGTGATGTAGTACTGCCCGAGCAGCAGGCTGTCTCCCTCCACCACAGCCATGACATCATCAGAGGTCCTCTGCAGGCGGGTTCACTTGCCACCAACCTAACCAGCCTGGCCAGCTGACAGCTCAGCAATTCAGAAATAGAAATCGACCAAAATAATTTGCACGAGGGCTGAGGCCAGGACTCACTGATGGTTATGCTCCAGAATTTTGAAATAATCGAATGAAGTGGCGATTATCAAGGCATATGGGTGGTTTCCAATACCCATTTCAATAAGCAGCGACCAGCCTGGTCTTTTTAATGATTATTCTTCGGGTAAAATCTGTTTATTCTTGTTCCAACCCCGTCATCGCTTTTCTACCGCCTAATGCCTAATCTAAACGATCCATTATCTTTGTTCATGACACGTCTGAGGGAAAGTCCATTTTTTGACTCGCTCCCTGATTCTGCCCTGGTTTTCTTAGGCAGGCGTGCAGCACACAAACAATATCTAACCGGAGCAACCATTTTCTGGGAAGGGGAAATTTCACAGGGGTTATACTGGCTGCATTCCGGTACGCTGAAAGCCGTTAAATATTCGACATCTGGGCGGGAACAAATCATCCATTTGATCAAAGAAGGCCAGACATTTAATGAAGTCGGCGCCTTTACGACATTACCGAACCCGGCATCCGTGGTGGCTCTGTCCCCTTCACAAGTTTGGCATATCCCAGGAGAAGCGATCCAGCAATTGATCCATGAGGATCCGGGTTTTGCGCAGCTGATTATCGAGGTGCTTGCCCAGCGGCTGCGCCGGTCTGTCGCCCTAATCGAAGACCTTTCGCTGCGTCCTGTAATCAACCGCTTATCCAGATTGATCCTGGATGAGGCAGATGGGGACACACTGTTCCGGCCAGCCTGGTATACGCAGGACGAACTGGCCGCAAGGCTAGGCACGGTTGCGGATGTGGTCCAGCGCGCTTTACGCAAGCTGGAAGCAGACAACCTGATCCAGGTTGAACGCCAGCAAATCCTGATCCTGAACCGGGATGGATTGGAGAACTTGGTCGTTTAATCTGCTCCAAAAAACCATACTTTTCCCGACTTTAGTCGGAGACTGATCCCAGATCTCCGGTTATGCTGTAAACATATCGATGCAGTCACTCGATAAAACCAAAATCAGGAGCAAGAAGAAATGATAATTACAAAAGACACTCGGGTTTCGAGTATTCTGGAGGAGTATGGAGATATCGCCGATATCATGGAGGTGTTTGGGGTGAAGCGGGTCGGCCGCTATTCCGTGAGAAAACTGGCGACGAAGGCCCTGACCGTTGAGTGGGCTGCCAGGGTTCATCGCGTACCGCTGGATGAGTTTCTGGATATTCTCAATACCGCAGTTGCCAACAATCAGCCCGCAGAAAGCTCATGAGTAGAGCTGCTGCAGAACCTCTCAACAAGAAAGCCCAAGCAGGCAGGATTACGGCAGTGAACAGCTTTCCCGTTCATTAGCAGATCAGGATAATTTGCTTCGAGAACCTTTTATTTATTTGTCCATTTTTTGAGTCACCCCACAAATTGGTCATATTGGTTACTCAGTGAACACATTTATTATCATATTTACTTGATGGTTCTCAATGCAATCCAACGACAAGGCTCACCGGCTGCTTTGGGGCACAGCGGAAGAGCGGTCGGGTGTCGAAGATCCCGCGTTCTTGGCGGAGCAACCCGTTGTCAGGTTTTGCTACTATGTTCCACAGTGATGACTACATTTCCCTTTTTGTGTCCTGTTTCGACATATCTGTGCGCATCGGCAGTCTGTTCCAACGGATAGCGTCTATCTATGACCGATTTTAGCTTTCCCGCCTCAATAAGCACTTTGAGAAAAATTAAATTTTCAGTCTTTTCGCTGGTCGAAGATGCAACGGAAAGATTGACTCCATTTGTCTTTAGCGATCTTTTACTACCTGAAGACGGAATCTTGCCTACCGCGTCAAAAATAACATCATAGGTCTCACCGCTTTGGGTAAAATCCTCTTTGGTGTAATCAATTACCTT
>JALHTN010000307.1 GCA_022865865.1 Anaerolineales bacterium | reverse complement strand
AGGTCTTTTCTCCCCTGTTCGACTGTTATGCCATAACCCGAAAAGGCGTTCTCAATTCCTGGGTGGCCGAGAAATAAGAGATCTCCCGTTTCAATGGTTTCTTTTCTTGGCTCTCTTTCCCGCATGATGTACGATTTATATATATCAGTCTTAGGAACAGAATAGTATAATCTTAGAGGATTATCAATACTGGAGCGGTAACCATCCCCTAAAATAGTACCAGTAGAAAGTGGAATTTTCTGAGAAAATAAAGCAGGAGAATTTCACATGAAAAGAAAGCGATATAGCGAAAGGCAGATCATCAGAATCCTAAAAGAAGCATAAAGTGGTATTGGGGTAACAGATTTGAGCCGAAAATATGGGTTCAGCAGCAGTGCATATTACAAATGGAAAGCAAAATATGGCGGAATGGATGGCTCGGCGATTAGGCGCTTGAAAGAACTTGAAGAAGAAAACAGTAGGTTAAAAAAGATGTATGCTGAGTTGAGCCTGGAGCACCAGGTGCTGAAGGATATTGTTGAAAAAAAGCTATAAAGACGGCGGAGAGGAAAGAACTGGCCAGTTATGCGATTGTAAAACATGGGCTCAGTGAGCGTCATGCCTGCCGCCTGCTAGAGATCAGCCGAACAGCGAAACGGTATCGAGCCAAGAAAGTGGATGATGAGGAAATCAAGAAACAACTCAAAACCCTTGAAAAAAGGTGGCCGCGCTGGGGCTTTGGCAAAATGTTCGGATGGCTTCGTAAACAGGGATATTGCTGGAACCACAAAAGAGTGCGTCGAGTGTATACCGAAATGGCGCTAAATATGCGAAAAAAGCCCAAAAAACGGTTGCCTGCCCGCCAACCACAGCCATTGAAACAACCAGCCATCCCAAATCAGAGCTGGTCAATGGATTTCATGAGCGATAGTCTGGTAAGCGGGCGTGCTTTTCGCACTCTGAATGTCATCGATGATTTCAACCGTGAAGCGTTGTGGATCGAAGTGGATACCTCCTTACCTGCCCAACGAGTCATTCGTGTACTCGACATGCTGGTTGAATGGCGAGGCTACCCTGATTACATTCGCTGCGACAACGGACCTGAGTTTATTGCTAAGAAAATCGGTCTATGGGCAGCCCAAAATGGGGTTGCGTTAGATTTCATTCAGCCTGGCAAGCCGGCCCAAAATGCTTATATCGAGCGTTTCAACCGGACTTTCCGTGAAGATGTGTTGGATGCTTATATATTTGATTCGATCCAGGAGGTGCGGCAGATCTCAGAGTGGTGGCTTGAAGAATATAACAATGAGCGGCCTCATGAGGCCTTGGATGGCTTGACTCCGCACGAATATGCTGAGGTCATGCTTCAAAGTGTCCACTAACGACTGGTACTAAAAACGGGACCTTTACACAAGGCTAGTCCAACAAAGGGTTCGAGGTCTCACTAAAAATCGCAATCATAGAGGGGAGAGTGTAATAACTGATCCAAATACACTCCAGCCTAAGGATAAAGCTGGCGAAATTGTCACGCCCATATCCAGGGATGGACAACAGCTAGCAAAACCAGGAACTATAAAATCTATCCGTGGCCCAAAGCATGGGGAATATCATTATGAATTGGATAGCCATACCACCAAAACATGTTGGCCTGAAGGTTTACTTCAAATGCGAAGAATGCCCCGACCTGTGGTCGGGGATGAATTCGCCGTAGAAGGAGTTGGTATACTGATGGTATGGAGCTAAGACGAACCAGTCATACAGTATATGAAACAAAATATCATTTGGTATGGGCGCCAAAGTATCGGAAATGGATACTACGAGGAGATATCCAGAAGCGAGTGGAAGAGTTATTCTACGAGATAGCCGAGAGCCATGAGATAGAGATAGATACGTTAGAAATAGCAGAAGATCATGTGCATCTGTTTGTATCGTTTCCACCACGGATGTCGATATCGAATGCAGTAGGAAAGCTAAAGAGCATATCCGCGAGTGAAATATTTCGAGAGCATCCTGAAGTAAAGCGGGAGTTGTGGGGCGGGAACTTTTGGCAAGTCGGATACTTTGTGCGAACATCAGGAGACCAAGTGACAACAGAAATAATCAGGAACTACATTGAGTACCATCAGAAAGAAGAGAAAACGCCGAAACAATTGAAGTTGTTTTAGCTTTTAGAAGCCCCGGCCTGTGGCCGGGGAGGTTTACTTTAAAAAAAACCAATAAATCTATCATCACAAGTAACAATATCAATAGAGAATAAATGCGTTAATTAATACATAATTGGGTGGT
>JALHTN010000306.1 GCA_022865865.1 Anaerolineales bacterium | reverse complement strand
TTGTTCCATCTGGGCTTGAAGATATTTGACCAGATCCTGAGTTTCAGCAGGATTCATTCGGGGGGCAAACTCACCTGAGTCGGTTTTCCCATGCCATACCACAGGGGCTTCTCCAGCTGTCAACGTGGCTGCACACGAGATACCTAACGGCCGATGATGTGACCAATCCTCAACCCCATCCGGCAGGGATTGAGCAATTTCAATATCAAAAGCGATTAATTTGAAGGAATTGTTCATGGGTCACCATATCAATTGTTCGTGAATTAATCAAATGCTGGACCGATTAGAATTGGGTTTCGGGTTCAAACATTGGCCATAATCCCAATAATAATCATAGCATGAGTTTACCTACCTAATACTCTTAGCTATGGATGGGCTTATACTGGATGTTGATATTTGTGGCTGCGTTGCTGGATTCCAGCCAATTCTATCAATTACTCTATAAAGATCTCATACCCAAATCCCTTAAAGTATATAGTATGTCCGGGACACCACACATTCCCATACATTTACCCAGGGCCAGAATTATGCTATACTGGTTTCGAGCAAATACACACCAATGAGCATTTGCTCAAACGAGGAGTTGCGGGAATGCTTTCCAAGGATCACGAACGTTTGCTGGTCAAGGTTTCTCGTTATTACTATGACCAGGAGCTCACCCAATCCGAGATCAGCGATAGGCTCAGACTATCTCGCCAGAAGGTGCAACGTCTCCTAAAACAGGCATTGGACCAGGGTATCGTTCAAATCACCATCCGCCCGGTGATTGGCGCATTTCCGGAGCTCGAAAGGATGCTTGAAAACCGCTTCGCTTTAAAGGAAGCGATAGTTGTAGAGACTACTGATTTTGAAGATCAGTTTATAGTCGCCAGGGAGGTCGGCGTGGGGGCAGCG
This sequence comes from Anaerolineales bacterium, assembly GCA_022865865.1. The sequence goes on along the minus strand of JALHTN010000306.1, from coordinate 1,264 downwards.
GATTACTTGATGCGGGTAGTCCAGCCGCAAGACTCGATTGTGATTAGCTGGGGCGGATCGCTTTTAGGAATGGTCAATGCTTTATACAGCAGGACTCAACGGTCCGACCTTGACGGCATTAAGGTGATACAAGGATTGGGCGGTTTAGGTGATCCCATTAAGGAGGTGCATGCAGCCGATTTGACTCGTCGCTTAGCCCAGGTGTTAAGGGGAGAGGCGGTTCTGCTGCCGACTCCCGGGGTTGCTGGAACGCGTGAAGCGCGCGATACGTATTTCGAGGATCCCTTTGTGAGTCATATCTTAGAACAAGCGCATTCTGCGAATCTGGCAGTGATGGGCATTGGCGCACCAAGGTTGGACTCAATCCTGATGCGGGAGGGGAAAATCGTCACCGTGCAAGACCTGGATAGCTTGAAACATAATGGCGCGGTGGGAGACTTAAACCTGCGTTTCTTCAACGAAAATGGAAAGATTGTCAAGTCAAACTTCGACCAGCGAGTGATCGGCCTTACATTAGATGAAATCCAAGGAATCGAGCGGGTAGTGGGGGTGGCAGGCGGCGCAGCAAAGGTGTCCGCCATTCGAGGTGCTCTAGCAGGAAAGCTGGTGGATGTGTTGGTCACCGACCAAATCACAGCCAATCGAGTTTTAAAGGCAGGTGAAGCGATTAATAGCCAAGTAAGCTGAACCCTGGTCGGAGCGAGAATAGCATATTTTTTTTCATACCTTATAAGGAGGCTACAATGATTAAGATCGGAATCAATACGGATAACTGGCGTCATGAAGATAAACCAGTGGATTACTGCTTCGAGGTGATCGAGAGACTAGGCGTAGAGTATTGTGAACTGGAAGCAGTCGGGGGAACAGAGTTCTTCACTGGATTAGGATTTGCTCCTTTTATTCAACTGAACAGTGACCCCTTAGCTCTTAAGAAGATGCTGGACAAGTACTCTTTGAAGGTTTCGCAGCTGGATGTATCTTTCCCGATCAATCGCTGGGAGTGTATTGATTTCATTCAGCGAGGGATTCTGTTTTCCAGCCATCTCGGGGTGCCTTGCGTAGACACAACCGACGGAAAATTTAAGACTGAAGGTATGTCGGATAAGGAACAGTTGGACTACATTAAATATCACCTCCGCCAGTGTTTGCCGTATGCTGAAAATCACAAAGTGATTATCAACGTTGAACCTCACGGACCATTCACTACCAAGCCCGAAATACTCTTGGAGATCGTGGAATACTTCGAGTCAGAATATGTCCAAAT
>JALHTN010000305.1 GCA_022865865.1 Anaerolineales bacterium | reverse complement strand
TGAAGCGCTGGATGTGGATACCCAAACCCGACCGGTGCTTACGCCTGTATGAAAAACTTGGAATTAAATCCATCAAGGATACGATTGCTTTTTAGGAAAGTGGTGAATTGAAAAGAAATCGCGCCAGGATGCATAAATCTTATACAATCAATCCTCATCCGGAATATATTCAAGCAGATCTCCAGGCTGACAATCCAGCTGGCGACAGATCTTGTCCAGTGTTGTGAAGCGGATCGCTTTGGCTTTATTCGTTTTCAGGATGGACAGGTTGGGCAGGGTGATATCGATCGCTTCAGCCAGCTCAGAGAGCTTCATGCCACGTTTGACCAGCATAAAATCAAGGTTTACTCGGATAGCCATATACACCTCAAACCGTTAAAGCTCGTTCGCGTTCCAGCTCCAGGCCGTAGCTCCAAACCTGGGCCAGGACCAAGATCAGCAGGCTGGCCAGGATAACCTCAGCCTCAAATGGGGATGGCAGGCTTAGCGGTGGCACGACAATGGTCAGCTGGTTCAAAATCTCGTATGCTGCGAAGTACTCAACCGCAGCTTTCACGAATGCGACAATCAGCACAAGGTACCCAAGCCTGCGAATCCGCAGGACGTTCTCCTGGGTAAAGACCTCCCCATTTTGAATGGCTATAATCACAGATCGCAGCAGGTAGATCAAGTATGCCAGCCCGACTGCAGTCAGCAGCTTGGCAAGATTGCTGACGAAGATGAGGTACCAATCGGTGGTCTCCAGCCGCAGCGTGCCCTGGGCTTCATCAATATATGCGATCTGGATGCCTTCAGCATCTGCTCCAGCGATCTCAACATCCATCCTGGGGTCATTTCCTGTTCCAATTGCTACCGGGACAGAAGACATGATCGTGATTCCGCTCATGCTGAGGATAAAGGGGGAGAGGGCGATCCAGAGGAGCAGGAATACACTCACAATGACCAGCAGTCCGAAGAGGATATCGAGTATGACCTTTACAATTCGAAGAATTTTTGGATTTTGGTTTGCAGACATGACTTTCTCTCCTTGAAATTAGCGTATATCGTTATATATTTATTGAATAACGATAAGATTATAACGAATAACGTTATGGTTGTCAATAGCTAAATTCCCAAATTTAAAATCTATTTCCATGCCCATATACTTCGTAAAGACTTGCCCCAGCTGCAGATGGACGGTACAATCCGAGAAATTCATCCCAATAACCCATCATGAAACCTTTCAACGAACTGACCCGGCGTGGAAAACTGAGACGCTTGCGTAATTTAGCTGTCAAAGCCCTCACGGATTATGATCTGCGGGTGCAGTGGATAAAATTCCTGGCGGATGATACCAATATATCCTTCAAGGTGCGATCGGTGGACGGCGAGAATTTTGTGCTGCGCATCTATTCGGATGAAGAAACTACGCTTACCGAAAACCAGGCAGAGGTCTTTTGGTTGCAGGCATTAAAACGCGACACTGACCTTAACTTGGCCGAGCCTGTACCCCGTAAGGATGGTGAATCCATAACTCTCGCCAGCGTGGATGGAGTACCTGGCGAGAAGCGCTGCATTTTATTCAAGTGGGTTCCCGGCCGGGTGCTGGAGAAATCCCTCATTCCCCAGAACTACTTTAAACTCGGGGTGACCATGGCAAAGATGCATGATCACGCGGAGGCTTTGAAACCTCTGCCGGATTTTATCCAACCCAAGAAATGGGACCGGGCGTTTTACTACCCCAATGAACCGGTTGTATACAATGATCCAGCCTTCAAGCACCTGTTTGGCAGCCAGCAGATCGCATTAATTGACCAGGTGATCGCCCTGGCCGATGCAGAGTTCACCAGATTGTACGCCGATCATGATGGGCAAATCCTCATCCACGGAGATCTGCACTACTGGAATGTCAATTTGTATCAGGGGGAGCTGTATATCATGGATTTTGAAGATGTGATGCTGGGCTACCCGGTGCAGGATGTGGCGATCACTTTGTACTATGGTCGACACCGAGATGATTACCGTGATCTGCGGGAAGCATTTCAACATGGTTATACGAGCGGCCGCCAATGGCCGGTTGACAGGCATGGACAGATTGAAACACTGCAAGCTGCCAGGATGATCAACTTTATTAATTATGTGGCCCGGATATATGCCTCACCGCAGGAATATATAGAAGCGCGGTGTGCTGAGTTAGTGCAATATTTGCAGATATTTGGATAGGAAAAGATTATTGAAAACGATCTATTGTTGGATGAGCCCCGGAAGGAGTGATTAATGGAATTCAGGATGAGTCCCAATATTGCAGTGCGGTCAGATCGGTTCGATGAGGCGGTTCGTTTTTACACAGAAGTGATTGGATTTAAGAATCGTTCCCAAGACCCGGAATTGGCCGATCTGGATGCCAGCCCGCTGAATATCTTCGTCATTGAAGATGACGAGCTCCAAGGACCGGTTATGGAGCTGTTCGTAGATGATCTTGAGGCTGCCAGGCAGGAACTTGTCGCCAACGGCTGCAAGGTGCTGCGCTGGAGGGGGAAGGGTCAGGATTGTTATATCGAAGATCCATTTGGAGTGATCTACAATATCTGGGAAGGATAAATATTAGATTCGGTTTGTCTTAAGGGGATGTTGAGTTACCCTACTAGCTGTTGATGATTTATTCTTCGACTGCGTTCTTCCCTTTGTTCGGAACTCCGCTCAGAATGCCTGGGAGAGCTGCGACAATCTCCAATGTATACGGAAGCATCCTGAGTAAAGGCACAAGCGCAGTCGAAGGACGCGCATTATAAATTCAGAATCCATAAAGCTTAAGTTTCTTATTTTTGAGATGCGGCGGGGATGACGCGCAGGAGAGCAAGAGAATTCGAATTCCACCGCGCCCACTTGCAGAAAGCACCGGTATTTCAAGCCCCGCATTTTTCATAGGATAGCGTAGAGTGGGATGTTATCCAGCAAATTTACTATATAATAGTAAGAGAGGGGACTTTATTAATCCTCAATAAGCCAAGTTAATCAGCAGAAGAAATGGAGGTGGGTGATGTCTCAGCGATCTGGTTTTGATTGGAACCCGTTCTTAATCTGGATATTGGCGAACATCCTGGGATTTGGTTCTCTTGGTATAGCACTACTTGTATTTCCATCTCTGATGGAAATATCTGGTTTATTGGGTTCAACCCTGATCATCTCGATCCCCATTAGTATTGCTCAATGGATAGCCTTGCGAAGGATCTTCCCAGTCTCGGTATTGTGGGTGCTCACTCTTCCCGTTAGCGTGTTAGTTGTCATTCTACTGCCCCGAGAAATTCCGCAAAGGTTTTGGCAATTTGTCCCTGAATTTTTGGCAGGATTTATTTTCCCATACCTTGTTATAGGTTTCTTGATCGGTTTACCACAGTGGATCATTCTGCGCCGCCACCTTGATAAAGCATCAATCTGGTTGTTGGGCAGTTCGATAGGTGTTGCTCTGAGTGCCGGAGTTGCAATTGATACAGGTTTGGTCAACCTATCGGGAATCACTGCATATATCATTGCAGTTCTTGTTTATGCTGGTGCAACTGGATTAGCCCTTATCAGGCTGCTTTCATACCACGATCAATCTCAGACTACAGCGGTCAGCACCACCTGACCGATCCCATTCGATCCTGGACCCGGCAATTGGATCAGGAGCAAAGTTCGGTTGAGATTTATGGACAGCCTATCCAAACCCTATTTGTTTCGTCGGTTAAGCAATACACGTGCATCACCTCAAGTCATCTATATGGTAAAGCACATGTATTACAAGAGGATCTCTTGAGTGATTAATAAGCAAGGAGCCTGGTCTAAAGCACCCAGGGATGATATTTCTC
>JALHTN010000304.1 GCA_022865865.1 Anaerolineales bacterium | reverse complement strand
TTAATACGATTTTCGGTACAATATACATATGCTGGATGAAACTGACCGCGCTATCGTCTCCTATTTGCAGTACGACGGGCGCATGCCCTATACCAAAATCGCAACCGAATTAGGTATCAGCGAAGGGGGAATTCGGCGGCGGGTAAAAAAGATGACCGACGAGGGGGTGCTGCAGATCGTCGGGATTGTTAAACCGCATGATATCGGCTTAGAGGAAGCCAGCATGATCGGGGTTACGGTTGAAGGCAGGCCAATCGACGCAGTCGCAAATGATATTGCTGAACATTCCGAGGTTACATATTTATTCCAGGCAGCCGGTGAATTTGATTTATTCGTTGAGGTCTACTGCCAAGACCGGGAACATTTTGTAGAGTTCCTCAACAATACGCTGCAGCGCATTCCCGGTGTGCGCGGTACGCAATCGTTCTTGATCCTTAAGATGTACAAGCTCTCCTATCGTTGGGGTGATGCCCCGCCATTAAAAAAACCAGAGAAGCACTCTTCCCTGCCCCTTTTGGCTGACAAGTAAACACTGATTCCAGATGCTTGTGGAGCTTAATGACCTGAAATGATGTTCAAGAATCAGAATTCACAGAAAATCGCTTCACTTGTTCACGAAAAATCAACAGAAATCCTTCTGGAAACTGGATTTTGCGTACCGGACAACGAAGTTCTCACACGCTTAGCTGCAAGTGGTTTTATTGTTGATCCTGAATCTCAAATGGTGCGCATCACCTCTGAGATATTAGATACGGCACTAACCAATCTTCCCAAACAAGTTCAATTATTCGATCGCAGCGGGAACAATCCTGCACCATATGATCAACGCAGCTGCTTTATGGGTGCGGGTACACCGGTCAATGTACTGGACCTTGATACTGGAACCCGCCGTTCCGCTACCAGAAATGATGTGCGCCAATTGGTGACAATCCAGGATGCTTTGCCGATGGTGGATATCGTGCGGCCAACGGTGACAGCTACCGATCAGGGCGAATATTCCGACCTGGTAGAAATTGCCGAGCTGCTGTACCACACCAGCAAACCATCCGTACACCGCGTTCTATCACCAGAAAGGGTGGATGCTGCCTTCGAGATGTTGGCAGCAGTAGCTGGGGGTGAAGATGCTTTCCGCTCGCATCCCAATTTTGCAACGCTTTACTGCCCAATCAGCCCGGGTTACTTCACCCCCGAAAATGTGCGCTGCATGCTACGTTGGGCTGGACACGGGGTGCCGATCACCCTGCTGAGCATGGCTATGTGTGGTGCCTCTGCCCCGGTAACACTCCTCGGTGGATTGGTGGTGATCAATGCCGATATCCTGGCCTGGATTGCTGTTCTGCAGATGCTGTATCCAGGAACCCCTCTACTCTACGGCAGTGTTTCTGCAGCATTGGATATGCGCACTGGATTGCTGGCTTTAGGCGCTCCGGAGCGGGGTATGCTTAACAGTGGGGCGGCAATAATGGGTCATTTCTACGGCATACCATCCATGTGCGGAGGTTTATCCTCGGATGCCAAGCAGCTGGATTCCCAGGCTGGCGTAGAGAAAATGCTCACCGCAATACCATTAATCAAAGAAAATGCAAGCATCATTTATGGTATCGGAACAACGGACGCTGGATCTTCAATCTCCTACACCCAGATGGTGCTGGATAATGAGATCATCGCAGGGCTCGCACGCATGATCCAGGGTATCAATGTTCATGATCTTGACGAAGAGGTGGAACTGATTAAATCGAACACTCCCCGCGGGAATTTCCTCAAAGAAGCCCACACCCGTGGAAATTATCAACGCCACTGGCAGCCAGAAATTTTCAGCCGTGATACCTACGAAACCTGGCAGGATAAAAATACCGACATAGAAAGCCAGTGCCGTCAGAAAGCCCACCACATTCTCAACACCCACCAAACGGAAACATTGCCAGCCAGCGTCGAAGCAGAAATTGAACGGGTTTTACGCCGCTATCTGGGTTCGGAATTCAGGATGGAATAATTACTTTATCCCGTGAATATAATTTTTGGGATAACGTAAAATGAAAAATTATTGAACAACGTCGAAGACAATATAGTTTCATAGAGGAAAATATGGTCAATATTGAACCCATCCAATCAACATTAGAATTTCGGGTGCTCAATAGTGAACAATTAGACCAAATCAAATCTGCCACTCTCCAAGTACTCGAGAATGTTGGTGTTCATTTCCCCTCTACGCGCGCCCTGAATATATTTTCCGAACACGG
>JALHTN010000303.1 GCA_022865865.1 Anaerolineales bacterium | reverse complement strand
CAATACCCGCGAAATCTCCGCTAGGGCACGCTTTCCATCCGGATAGGCGGTAAAGGCCATGGTGCTAATCACCGAATCAAAAGCAGCCGCGGCGTAGGGAAGTGATTCCACATTGGCTGCCTGGATATGGGCGGTCAGGCTGCAGTGCTGTAGATTGTCCCTGGCGACCCTGGCCAGGTTGGGGTTGAGATCGATGCCATGGGCCTCAAACTGATCAGCATATTGGGTAAGCAGGTAACCAGTACCGAAGGATGCTTCCAGCACTCTGGGTCCCTGAATCCAGGGCAGCGTGGTATCCAACCAATTTCGCCACACCGGGAAGACTTTGACCAGCCAATCATAAGCGGAAGCAAATCGAGCGTAGAAGGCATCGTACTGCTCGGTAAACTGCTCACCATCCTCAGGTTCGGTTGAATAAATTTTGGGCATTTTTGGACTAGAATAATAGGTGAAAGAAAGGTAAGGAGCCTGCGCGAGCCTCCAGATCCTCCAATAAGCAGATTTTACTACAAGGCACCCAATAACAAGAATGAGCCACCAACCCGAGAATTCTAAACCAATGCACAATATGGTCGCAATATCTTGTTTACGCCGCTAGTTTGGGTTATTTCTTGCAACGATAATCAGCTAAGCAATTGTGAAGGATCAGGTTGGTCAAGTGCAGCCTCCGGAAACTTATCTTTGGAGGCACACAATCAGTTCTGCCTCTCCAGGACACTAAACCAAGGAACTTTCTTGCCCTGCCTGGCGTCTATACAGAAATTTCTGGTCTATTTTTAACGAACGCGTTAAATCGGTGGAGGGCAGCACCCATGGCACAAGAGAATCAATCCATCTTATCCCGTTATAAAATCCCATTGCTGATCCTGGCTGGCATCCTGGCGGTCGGTGCAATTGCAGCAATCGTATTTGGTTTAATCATACCTGGACTGCAAAGCAACGCGTCCCAGGGGCAAACCAACCCGCCTCTAGTAGACACTTCAATTGATGAGAGTGAAGGTGGTGCAATGAGCGATGAGAGCTCTGGTTTACAGGTCAGCCTCAGTGCTGGGCAAGCCCAGCCGCAGGAAGCTGAACCGATCCCATTGGCAACCAGCGAACCGCTGACTGAGGATGAAGTCGAACAAATCCTGGTCCGCCTGCCATCCCTGATCGTCGATTCATCCGACCAGGTGGATTTCAATCTGCCGCAGGACTCGCTTCCACCCCCGCGCACGGGGGAGACGATCGAAGAACCATTCCCACCAGCAGAGGTCACAGGCATACCAACCTCCGTTCCGGCGGGACCGCTGGAAGTGGTGCGCTTCGCCCCGGAAGGCGAGATCCCCTTAGCGCCCTTCGTAAACGTCACCTTCAACCAGCCCATGGTGCCATTGGGGTCGCTTGATGATCTTGCAGCTGAAGAAGTGCCAGTGCAGCTGGAGCCAGATTTACCGGGTACCTGGCGCTGGTTAGGGACCAAAACGCTGACATTCCAATTCGACTCGACAGAAATCGATCGCCTGCCCATGGCTACCGAATACCAGGCT
>JALHTN010000302.1 GCA_022865865.1 Anaerolineales bacterium | reverse complement strand
TGATCCCTTCAATTGCGGACCACGTTCTATGGGTACCACAAACGCCGTGGATGTTAAGTCCAGTGACCACAGTCATCCCCTTGCAGCTGCTTGCCTACCATATCGCGGCGTTACGTGGACTGGACGTTGACCAACCCCGTAATCTAGCAAAATCCGTTACGGTTGAATAATTTCCCCTGCAGGTGGATGGCGTGGGAGGGGTAACCATCCCGCGCCATCCGCTGCTTTGGATAAATGAAGGTCGTGTTAGAAATGAATCATTATCCGGAAAATTGGCAAAATGAGCTTATAATCGGCACTTGAATTGACTATTATGGTGTAAAGGGTGTAGTTTGAAGAAACGATTGTTAATCGCCTTCTTGGCGACATTGGTTATTGGTGGAATCTTTTTCTGGTTTGTGGATCTTGACCAGGTAATTGATCTGCTGCGGCTTGCGGATTGGCGTTTCCTGTCCGCTGCTGTGGTTGCTTTGGTGGTCGCATATATATTGTTAGCGCTGCGCTGGCGGTATTTATTGGGCAACCAACCAGGGTTTTTGCCCTCATTTCATTCAGTAAATATGTCGAATCTGGTGAACAGCCTGACACCAATACCAGAAATAGCTTTACGGGTCTTGATAACAGGGAAGGGGACAGGGATGTCCATCCCAGGTGCGACTTCGGGAATGCTGGTTGAACGGTCTTTGGAACAAGTCATGCGGGTGCTCGCTTTTCTGGTTGCCTTACTAACCGGGTATGTAGTCGCCGTTAGCTCTGGTTCTGTTGTGCTCAACGCCAGTTTAATCATTGGGTTCTTGGTCCTGATGGCCCTATTGCTCCGCAATGCAGAGCGCGTCATCTTATGGATCCAAAATCAGATCACCCGTTTTCCAAGATTGGATCAGCCCCGGGTTGAACGGGTTCTCTCAGACCTGGTTGCCGGCTTGAAAATGGCAGGTGGTCCCCGGCAGCTGAGTATCGGATGGTTAATGTCGTTTGCTATTTGGAGTGGTTTTTTTGCATTTGTATATCTGGTGCTGATCGGCTTGAATATTCAACTCCCAGTTCCACAGATGATCGCCATTTCGATGTTGACCCTGGCAGTCGCGCCTCCGTCAGCGCCAGGTACACCTGGTTTATACCAGGCGACCATCGTCGGAGCGCTCTCATTAATCGCTGGACTTGACCTGGCGATGATGACAACCTACGCCATCATGATCCATATTCTGCAGGTTATTCCTCTGCTCTTCTTGGGTTTTTGGGGCGTTTTGGGTACCAATTTAAGTTTGCGGGGTTTGCTTCAGCAGCGGCAGCAGGTGGTACTAATTGAACAGGAAACGGACTAACGAGTAACGATTCAACAACCAATTTCCTTTTATTTAATGACCTTGAGGTGGTATAAAACTGCCCCAAGGCACTTTGTTTAAATGGTATAAAATTGCTTAACTGGTAGTAACATCAGCCTATCTGAGAGTATCTTGGTGGAGAAGGATTGGTACGATTGTGATTGATCAGCAGGAATTAATTAAGATGTTGATCGCGCGATTGGAGCGGCTTTCGGCGGATTCTTATTGGGCACACCAGGCAAGCGGGGTGAGGGGATCATTATTGAGATTAATGGAAAACGACGAATTAATATCTTCTCAAGCAGCATTGTTGCTAGAAAAAGGGTTCGATTTCATGGAGAAAGCTGCAAGAGAGAAGTAAAGAGTCTAGACCTAAGTTCGTTTAGCGCCGCTGATTATTCACCTCTTTCCTGATCGAACACATGCAACCAATTCCCTGAACACAGTAAAATCAACAACTTGATTTTAAATGGGGCAGATAAGTTAACCTTGCAGCTTTCTTTGACCGATACTAAACAAACAGTAACCATCAGATAGATGTGCACTGGATTCGACCTGTGTAATTGATTCATCCAGTAATATCTCAAGCAGGTTTGCATCTAAGAGGCACAATTCAGGAAATTGGGGGCGCAGAGTTGCGAATGGACAATGTTCGAATATCATCCGGGGAGCAATTGCGTGGGCTTCCCAGCGGGCCTGGTAATTGAGCCTGTTGAGTTGATCAACTGCTCGCACAAGGCGTCTGCCAAGTGGACCCGCTGGTTTGAATTCAGCGGTGATTTGTTTGGCAACCTGGTGTAGAAATATATTTTTTCTCTCTTCTGAAATATGCTCCAGACTGGTAGTGAGGAGCGCCTGGGAAAGGAGATCGAAGTTGTCCTGCATTGATTTCGATGCCAGACTGAAATGCCGGGCAGGTCGTCCTCTACGTCCTGAGCTTTTTGGACCGGAGGGCATGATCAAACCTTCTTCAACCATCCTTGATAGATGGTAGCGTACATCCGCCTGGGTCACTGCTAGAGCCCGGCTGATTTCAGCGGAACTGGCATTGTCGCGGTTGGAGAGAATATCTAAAATTCGTTGGCGGGTGGATTTCGTCGGCATCTGATCAATAGTTGTGTTTGATTTCTAAGGATTTTTCACAGTTTTCTCACTCCAGATTATACTTGCTTCTTCAATTAACGCAAAATATATTTAGCGTTAATATAGGTTTGACAAGCGAAATTTATCCGTTATAATTAGCCCTTGTGGAACCAGAAGTGAGCACCTTAACCTGGGAAGATTCATACGCCATTGCACAGGCATTATCCAAATTGAAACCCGAAATCAACCTAGAAGAAGTGTCTTTGATGATGATTTACCAATGGACGCTAGATTTACCGGGTTTTGATGATGATCCTGAGCTGGCAAATGATGGCATCCTAGCGGCAATTTACCAGGAATGGTATGAGGAGGTAGAAGGGATATGACGGAAGCATTCAATTCCCCCAAATACGATATCCCTCCCGAGATGGAGGGCCAGGTGGCCATAACCACACTGGATAAAGTCTACAACTGGAGCCGGCGGAATTCGATCTGGCCAATGATGTTTGGACTTGCCTGCTGTGGGATCGAGATGATCTGTGCGGCAACAAGTCGCTTCGATTTCTCACGCTTTGGCATGGAGGTTATGCGTCCCAGCCCTCGGCAGAGTGATTTGATGATCGTGTCTGGAACCGTGACCAAGAAGATGATCCCCCAGATAGTTCGCCTGTACAACCAGATGCCAGAACCAAAATATGTTCTGGCGATGGGTGCTTGTGCTTCTGGTGGAGGCCCATTCAAGGAGGGTTACAGCGTGGTGGATGGGGTCGATAAATTCATCCCGGTGGATGTTTATGTCCCAGGCTGCCCACCAACGCCTCAAGCTCTGCTGCACGGGTTGATCACGCTCCAGAGAAAGATCGATCAGCAATCAATCAAGAATGTACGCTGGTACAGTAAAGACCAGCTTGATCCGGTCCCCGTCCCTATTTTGGGTCCCGACTTGATGGATCCCCGCGAGTACGAAATGATCAAACAATATAGCACTGAAAAGCTGGCTGAGGATCAAGAGGTCCCCGCGGCAGATCAAGCCTAATTGGGAGTGAAGAGATGAGTGAAGAGGTCCTTGTTGAAGAGAAGACGGAATTAGAAGAACGATTTCCAGAAATTGTTCGCGATCAACGCAATGGATATGAGGGGTATATCGTTCCAGCTGAAAAGTTAGTTGAGTTTGCAGTCGCTTTACGGGATGAATTTGGTTATGACTTCTTATCTTCAGTCACTGGAGTGGATTACATGCCAGAGGATAAGATGGAAGTCGTTTATCATACTTTCCAGACAACTGGAGGATCTGGCTTAGTCTACAAGGTGCAGGTACCGCGGGAGAATCCAGTAGTACCATCGCTCACTCCTGAATTTCCTGGGGCGGAGTTGCAGGAGCGTGAGGCCTGGGATCTACTTGGCATCCGCTTCGAAGATCATCCTAATCTTAAACGGGTTTTACTGTGGGAGGGTTTTAATGGTCACCCGCTGCGAAAAGACTGGCAGGAGCCGTTTTTCGAGCAGGAAGAAAAACCTTTTAAGAGTCGTTGGCCAGGTGGAGAAGTGATCCGGGTGGAGGAAAACAATCCATTTAATAAGAATGTGGATTATCCCGAGGGATTCGATCCGAGTGAATGGACAGCGGAGGGTGAGTCTGTAGTCTATCAAAACGTAGGTAGGCTTGATCACCCGGTCAGCGAAACAGCTATAAGCACAGACCAGATCATCGTCAATTTGGGTCCACAGCACCCATCGACACATGGGGTATTCCGCATGGTGGTTCGCTTGGAGGGGGAGACAGTAGTTGATCTCGAGCCAGTCATGGGCTACCTGCATCGCAATCATGAAAAAATTGGCGAGCGCAACACCTACTTGATGAATATTCCCTTCACCGATCGATTAGATTACTTTAACTCGATGAGTAATAATTTTGGTTATGTTTTGGCTGTTGAGAAGCTGATGGGTGTAAAACCTCCGGAGCGAGCTGAGTACATCCGGGTAATGATGGCTGAGCTAACCCGTATCGTTAATCACCTTGCCGCTATCGGTTTCCTGTTGAATGACCTGGGAGCATTCTTCACCCCATTGCTGTACGCATTTGAAGAGCGCGAGCTGATTCTCGATATCTTCGAAGCGGTAAGCGGTTCGCGCATGATGTGTAATTACTACCGCTTTGCTGGGGTTGCCAGGGATCTTCCGGATGGAGTTTTTGAACAAGTTAAAAGCTTTGTCCTGGATAGACTGCCAAAGAAAATTGATGAACTGGATACCTTCTTGACTAACAATGAGATCATCCGCATGCGAACGATTGGCATTGGCGTGCTTACCGCAGAAGAAGCGATCTCTCATTCTGCAGTCGGTCCTGTGATGCGAGCATCTGGGGTTCCATATGATATTCGTCGAGCAGATCCTTACAGTATTTATGATCGTTTTGATTTTGATGTTGCGGTCCGCTACCATGGCGATATCTACGATCGATACCTGATCCGGTTGGATGAAATCCGCCAGAGTATTCGCATCTTGGAGCAGGTTATCCGGGAAATCCCTGATGGACCCATTCAAGAAGGCAAACCACAATACCAGGTGCGTGTACCGGCTGGAGAAGCTTATGGTCGTGTAGAAGGACCAAAAGGCGAATTAGGCTTTTATGTTGTATCTAATGGAAAACCGAATCCATGGCGATACCACGTGCGAGCACCTTCATTTATCAACCTGACCCCCCTGGGTGTGATGTGCAAGAATTACAAGATTGCAGATGTAGTATCAATCTTGGGTTCTATCGATATTGTGTTGGGTGAAACAGACCGCTGATTTTCAGGGGTATTCATCCCAGGATTTGAGTTCTATCGGAGCTTCTACAACGGAGTTTGATTATGGATGATATGTATGGTAAGGGACTTCTGAAGGGTTTAGGCATTACCTTTAAACACTTCATGAATACCTATCTGGAGGATATCCGCTGGTTGGCGCGCGGGAAACGGCGTTATTATACGTTAGAAGGGATTGAAAGTCGCAAGAGCTCCGATGTCACCGGAATTTTTACTGTGCAATACCCGGAAGAGAAGCTGCCAGTGCCGGAAGAATTTCGTTTTATCCCCTTCCTGATCTATGAGGTAAACGAAGATGGGAAGCAAAAAGATCGCTGTACTTCCTGCGGAATATGTGCCAAAGTTTGCCCGCCGCAGTGTATTTGGATTGAACGCTCCAACAACCCAGATACAGGCCGACCTGTCCCAGAGCCGGCTGAGTTTTTTATCGATGTTGATATATGCATGAATTGTGGTTTATGTGCAGAATTCTGTCCTTTTGATGCGATCAAAATGGATCACGATTACGAAATCTCAGTGTATAACCGCCAGGAGAATAACATTTTCAATAAAGAGCGGCTTTCAAGACCTCTTTCGTATTATGCCTCCATTCGACCCACAAATTATGCCCGTGAGGAAGCTGCACGTGCAGAAGCTGAAGCCGCAAAAGCTGCAAAGAAGGCAGCTCGTATGGAAAAAACTGGTTAGGTAGATCATATTTCTGGTTGCTCATTATCAGGTTTCTGTCTAGACCTTAATAATGAATTTCAAGGTAGATTGGACAAGGAAAATTGGTATGGTAAATATAAATCCTGTAAGTGAAGAAGCGATCATGGCTGCTCTGGGCAAGGTCCAGGAGCCTGAGCTGCACAAAGATTTGGTCAGCCTGAACATGATTCGCGATGTACAGATCCAGGATGGTGATGTTGGTTTTACAGTTATGCTCACTACCCCAGCCTGCCCTCTGCGTGATCAGATTGAACGAGAAACGCGGGAAGCTGTGGCGTCAATTCCGGGAGTTAAAAATGTGGCAGTCAAATTGGATGCCAATGTGCCTGCGGATGGCAGGCCGCGTGGAATCTTGAAACTGCCGATTCGCAACGCCATTGCAGTCGCATCTGGAAAAGGGGGAGTGGGTAAAAGCACCCTGGCAGTCAATCTGGCGGTTATATTAGCAAAATCCGGAGCCCGGGTGGGATTGCTGGATGCAGATATTTATGGCCCAAATATTCCAACAATGATGGGTGTTGATCGATTGCCTGCTGCAGGTGAAGACAAGCTCTATCCAGCAGAGTCTTATGGAGTCAAATTGATGTCGATCGGATTCATGGTGAAAGCCGACCAACCCTTAATCTGGCGCGGTCCTATGCTTCACTCGGCTATCCGCCAATTCTTAAGCGATGTGGAATGGGGAGAGCTGGATTATCTGGTGATCGACCTGCCACCTGGAACCGGGGATGCTGGTTTGAGTCTTGCTCAATCCCTTCCCTTAAGCGGTGGCATAATCGTCACTTTACCCCAACAGGTATCGCTGGATGATGCCCGGCGTGGCCTGGAGATGTTCCGTCAAATGAATGTGCCAATTTTCGGCATCGTTGAGAATATGAGCTATCTAGAACTGCCAGATGGGACTCGCATGGATGTGTTTGGCACGGGTGGTGGCGAACGCTTAGCAGCGGAGAGTGGTGTACCATTTATTGGGTCCATCCCGATGGATCCCGCGGTTCGTGAAGGCGGGGACTTGGGTGTGCCGGTTACTATCAGCCAACCAGATTCTCCAGTTTCCCTGGCTCTGAATGCGGTGGCAATGGATGTCGCTGCTAAAATCAGCGTAGCTGCTGTTCAGAATAACGATTTCATTCCCATCACAATGGTCGGATGATGATGAATCAGACAAATTCTATGGTCGTAGGTATTCGATTTCACAAGGTCGGAAAAATTTACCATTTTGATGCAAGGGAATTTCGTGACTTACGTGCTGGGGACTATGCGGTTGTGGAAACCAGCCGAGGGAAGCAATTGGGAGAAGTGGTTCAGCTGCTTGAAGATCCATCTCGCCCACCCCATGGTTCATGGAAACCGATTACCCGCAAAGCTACTCCTCGGGATCTCTTAATGCGCCAGCTCTGGCAGCGCAAAGCCTTGGAGGCGATGATTAATTGCCGGGAGAAAGCGGCAGAATTAAAACTCGAGGGGGTTAAAATCATCTCCGCGGAATATACTTTTGATGGAAAACGTCTCTCCTTTTTATACAGCACAGAAACTGAAGAGCGGATCGAACTCAAGTCCCTGAAAAAAGCTCTCCAACGGACCTATCAACAGTCTCAAGTTGAATTGCGCCAGATTGGTCCTCGTGACGTAGCCAAAATTATCGGTGGAATGGGAGCTTGCGGAATGGAATCCCAATGCTGCTCAACTTTCTTGACGGAATTCAGCCCGATATCCATCAAGATGGCTAAAGAGCAGGGAATTTCCTTGACCCCTTCAGAAATAACCGGCATGTGTGGACGTTTACGGTGTTGCTTAGTCTATGAATACCAGCAATATATTGAAGCCCGAAAACAGCTCCCCAAACGGAATAAGCGAGTAATTACACCGCAGGGGGAGGGCAAAGTTTTAGACACTTACCCTCTCAAGGACTCTGTGCTGGTGGATGTGGAGGGGGTAGGACGGGAGGAATTTGGTCGCATGGATCTTCAACCATGGGATGAAATGGAAGCACTGCGCAGAAAATCGCAAGAACCATGTGGTAAACATGAAAATGGTGAATGCGATTGTGGTAAAGGAACGAATTGAACCCCGACGAAATTCCAGATAATTGGGACGCACCACAACGGATCCTTGTGATACTGGCTCACCCAGATGATCCAGAGTTTTTTTGTGGTGGAACCATCGCGCGGTGGACGCTGGCTGGCCATCAAGTTGCATACTGCCTGTTAACGTGCGGGGATAAAGGCACGAAAGATCGTTCTCTCACCTCTGCTGCTTTATGTTCCTTGCGTCAGGAGGAGCAGCGAGCCGCGGCAGCGATTCTAGGTGTTCACAATGTCCGTTTCCTGGATTATCCGGATGGTTATTTGGTGCCCGATATGAATTTACGGAAAGAGATCACACGTGTGATCCGGCAGGAGCAGCCAGATATATTGGTAACCTGTGACCCTACCAACCTGTATGTGCGCGAGACGTATTTGAACCATCCTGATCACCGGGCAGCAGGTCAGGCAACCCTGGATGCCGTTTTCCCCGCTGCCCGAGATCACTTATATTTCATTGAGTTATGGCGCGATGAGCAGCTTGAACCGCATATTGTTCGTGAGGTTTGGATCTCTTTGCCTCGAGATCCAGATGTGTCTGTAGACATAACAGACCACTGGGATTTGAAGCTGCGCGCTCTCAGTGAGCATAAAAGCCAAATAGGTGATCGAGCACAACTCGAAGAGCGGATGCGCTCCAGGCACACCCCCGACAGCAGTCTGGAAAAGCCTCGCTATGAGGAATATTTTAAAAGATTGGTTTTGGGATGAGGTTATTCTTTGCGTGGGAAGATGCTTGGTAGATCAGGTTTTTATTAACCAATTATTGAGGATCGAGAAATTAGAATCCAATTTCCATTTCAGAGGCCCTTGTAAATAAATTATGGAGGCGGCATGGTTGATTTCATAGGTGAAGCACGAGAATTATCTCCGTACACCCGGGAAATGCGTCGAGATTTTCACCGCAACCCAGAATTGGGATTTCAAGAAGTACGCACCGCAGGGATCGTGGCGCGGGATCTCATGGAATTGGGTTTAGAGGTGAGTACGGGAGTAGGAAAAACGGGTGTCGTGGCTACGCTTGAAGGTGCCCAACCAGGACCAGTTTTATTAGTCCGCTTTGATATGGATGCTCTTCCTATACAGGAAGAGACGGGTGCAGAATATGCTTCTCAGACTCCAGGCGTCATGCACGCTTGTGGTCATGATGGCCACACCGCGATTGGATTGACTGTAGCACGTATGCTGGACGCACATAAAAGTGAGCTTGGAGGAACTGTAAAATTTGTTTTCCAACCAGCGGAGGAGGGTTTAGGGGGTGCTCAAGCCATGGTTGCTGATGGAGTTTTGGATAATCCTAAACCTGATCGATGCCTGTCCCTTCACTTGTGGAACGATAAGCCATTGGGGTGGATTGGGGTCACTGCTGGACCAGCGATGTCGGCTTCAGATCGATTTACGGTCAGGATTGTAGGGAGGGGAGGTCATGGTGCTTCCCCATACTTGACGATCGAT
The DNA here is from genome assembly GCA_022865865.1 of Anaerolineales bacterium. The sequence continues at coordinate 1,495 of JALHTN010000302.1, read as the reverse complement.
CCCGTGGTAGCAGGGGCTCAAGTGATATCAGCCTTGCAGAATATTGTGTCGCGCAATGTGAATCCACTCGAATCAGCGGTAGTGACGGTGACCAGTATGATCGGCGGTGAAGCTTTCAATGTCATCCCTGAAACTGTCGAGTTAAGGGGCACGATCCGCACCTTTAAACCGGAAATCCGTAAGATCGTTTTAGAGCGTTTCGATCAAATAGCCAGCGGTGTGGCTAATGCCATGGGCTGCCAGGCAGAGGTTGATCTACAACCAGTAACACCTGCAGTGGTTAATGACCCGAAACTGGCGCAACAGGTTTACCAGGTAGCAAAGGAAGTATTTCCGGAAGCGGATATCTCGACTCAAGAGCGGACGATGGGTTCGGAGGACATGTCCTTTATGATGGAGGATATCCCCGGCTGTTATTTCTTTATTGGATCTGCTGATCACGAAAGAGGTTTAGATGCAGGTCACCACCACCCAAAATTTGATTTTAATGAGGATGCCCTGGTAACCGGAGCAGCCTTGATGGCTTCTGTGGTCGTCGATTTCCTGGAGTAATTCCGGCTCATCAAAGGTGATTCCCTTCCAATTCAATATTAATACCCGCTGATGTTAGTGGGAAATTATTTCCTCAATAATCGCTTTCATCACCACGTGAGAGGATGAGAATCGCTCAAAGGCGTGGTAGACGCGCTCAAAATTATCTCCCCATTCGTGTGCTTACATGTGTAGCCCCACAGAGTTACATGGCCTGGAGGTTGTGTGTAGAGGCACGGGTTCTCCGATTGGTTTCCTGGACTGATGGAATGGTTACAATTAAATATGGTTTGGTGTTATGGTTTGGTGTTATTGACATGGGTTGATTGGTGTGTTAAAATAGTAATCATCAGAATAATCATATTAATCGAATGATTGGTGAGAATGCAACCGCGATGAATCCCAATAACCTTTCCTCAGATTTCCTGACATACCTGGCTGAAACCAACCGGGTGGATGAAAATTGTGAACGCTTGCCCTCTTTGCAGGTATTGAGCAAGCAGCTGGGAGTCAGCGTCTCCTCCTTGAGAGAGCAGATGGAAGTAGCTCGTGCGCTGGGTTTAGTTGAAGCCAAACCCCGTACCGGCCTGCGTAGATTGCCATACTCATTTCGACCGGCGGTAGATCAGAGCTTATCCTACGCGATTGCGATCGACCAGGAGAATTTTCTCAAATTTGCTGACCTGCGCCGGAATGTGGAAGCTGCCTATTGGTACCAGGCAGTTCGCTTGTTAACCGAAGAAGACCATCATGTTCTGCAGCAATTAATCGAGCATGCGTGGGAAAAATTACGCGGCACTCCGATCCAAATCCCACAACTCGAACATCGCCAATTACATCTATTGATCTACAAACGATTGGATAACCCTTTCGTCTCTGGAATTCTTGAAGCTTATTGGGCGGCATACGAATCGGTAGGTCTGAATCTGTATGCGGGATACGCCTATCTTGATGAAGTATGGAG